>JANLUV010000101.1:0-4611 GCA_031363685.1 Alphaproteobacteria bacterium
AAGCGCACATCCGCTATGACAGTCAGGCGGCGTTGGGGGTGCTGGCGCTGAACCAGTGGCGTCGCGGCGCATGGAAACCGCGGGCGCGGCACCTGTTCGACAAGATCCTGCACTCGCGCTACGACGCGGCGGCGGATCCAGCGTTCTTCCGTGCGCGCGCGATATTCCTGATCCGCGAACCACACGAATCGATTCTTTCGATCCGCAAACTGTTCGCGGCACTTCGTTCGGATGAGTATGCCGACGACGAATCAGCCGCCGACTACTACGAAAAACGACTCATGCAGTTGGCGCTGTTGTGGGAACGCTTCCCGATTCGACACAGGATCGGAATTTCTTACAGTAACATGACGGAAAATCCGGACTCTGTATTACAACGGGTTTCATCCATACTGGACCTGAATCCGCCTTTAACGAACCACTATAATCGCCCCGAAACCATGATGGCAAGAGGTGCCGGAGATCCACTTTCATCCCATAAATTCAATGGAATAGTTGCATCCAGTCAATCATCGACGCTAACCGGATCGCTGCGTCAACTGGACCTGCGGACGGGCCGCACCGTCGAACTGGAACAACTATATCGCGCAGTCTGCGGCCTTTTCAGTTAACGGAAATCAAGAAATAGTTTACCTGTTCGGTCGGCCCTTGATCCGGACACGACGGTCGTGTGCGGATGACAAGGGGTTTCATTCCAGGCGATCAATATCCCCTCCAGGGACCGATCGCCCGGTTTCGGGAGCGTGGCACGGGTCCAGGCGCAATGGGTGCCGAAGCAGCAGGGAGTTTCAGGTCATGGCAACAAACGGCGACGATACGATCATTGGAACAACCTTAACGGACTGGGCGGCAGCGACGTCCGCTCGGGCGGCACCGGCAATGACCAGCTTTACGGCGGCGATGATGCCGACTCGCTTGCGGGCGGTGACGGCAACGACATTCTCAACGGCGGCACCGGCCACGACGTAATGCTTGGCGGCCACGACGAAGACGTTCTGACGGGCGGCACCGGCATCGACACGAATAACGATCACGTGATCGACTACGAAATCCAGTTGACCAGTGTAACCGGCGTGACATTATCCGATCTTATTATCTGATTGATTGTCATAAAATTCAGCTGCCCGCGCGGCTCCCACCGGGCCGTGCGGCCAGCTATATAAAAAAGGCCTTACAGTTTCCATGAGCAGCGCGCGACCGACCCTGTTCGGGCTTACCCGCTCGACCGAATTACTGGCCGCACTCCCCGGCGGACGCCACGTGCTTGGAACTGTGGTCGGGATGAGCGCGGCACTCAACGTGCTGCTGCTGTCCGGCTCGATCTTCATGCTGATGGTCTATGACGAAGTGTTGCCAAGCCATTCGGTATCAAGCCTGATCGGGCTGGTGGTCATGCTGGTGATCGCCTTCGCGTTCCAGGCCGCGCTGGAGCATCTGCGCCACCGCATCGCCGGTGCATCGGGCGAGATGCTGGACCGGGCGCTGTCCGATCGCGTGTTCGGCCTTGTCCTCCAAAGCGAACTGACGCGCAGCGGGCGTGATTCGGTTCAGCCGGTGCGCGACCTTGATTTGCTGCGCGGCTTCTTCACCGGCCAGGGCCCGATCGCCGTGCTCGATCTGCCCTGGACGTTCCTGTTCCTGGGCGTCCTGTTCGCGTTCCATTGGTTGCTGGGCCTGGTCTGCGTGGCCGGTGCCGCGATCCTGGTGATCCTGACGGTGATGACCGACCGGATGACGACTTCGCAAGTCGAAGCGGCAACGCGCAGCAGTTCCGCACGGTTCAGCTTTGTCGAATCGTGCCGCCGCAACGCCGAAGTCATCCGCGCACTGGGCATGCGCGGCCAGATCCTCACCGGTTGGCGCGCGATGAGCGACCAGCACGCCGAAACGAGCGACGCCGCTGGCGAAAAGCTTTCGGCCATGCGCACCTTTTCGAAGACTTTCCGGCTGCTGCTGCAATCACTGATCCTCGCCACCGGCGCCTGGCTGGTGATTTCGGGCAGCGCGACCGGCGGGGTCATCATCGCCAGTTCGATCCTTTCGTCCCGCGCCCTGTCGCCAATCGATTCGGCGATCGGCAACTGGCGCGGGCTGATCGCTGCGCGGCAGGCCTGGAACCGCCTCGCCGAACGGCTCGAGGTGATGCCCGCCCCGCTCGACAAGATGAATCTGCCCCGTCCGGAACAGGCCCTTGCGGTGGAAAGCCTGGCCGCCGTGGTGCCGGGGACGCAAATCCTGCTGTTCCGCGATATCGCGTTCCAGCTGGCCAAGGGCGACACGCTGGCGATCGTCGGCGCAAGCGGATCGGGCAAAAGCTCGCTCGCCCGCGCCCTGGTCGGTCTGCTCGATCCGGTACGCGGTGCGGTCCGGCTGGACGGCGCGGCGATCGATCAATGGGACCCCGATGTCTCCGGTGCGTTCATCGGCTATCTGCCGCAGGATATCGAACTGTTCGACGGCTCGATCGCGCAGAACATCGCACGGTTCGATCCGGCCGCGACCAGCGACGAAGTCGTCGCTGCGGCCAATCATGCCGGCGTGCATGACCTGATCGTCCACATGCCGCAGGGCTATGACACCGTCATCGGCCCGGCCGGACGCAACCTCTCGGCCGGCCAACGCCAGCGTATCGCACTGGCCCGGGCGCTGTTCCGCGATCCGTTCCTGATCGTGCTGGATGAACCGAACTCCAACCTCGACGTCAACGGCGACAACGCCCTGAACATCGCCATCGCCGGCGCGCGCGACCGCGGCGCGATCGTCATCATCGTCGCCCACCGTCCCAGCGCGCTGGCTGAAATCGGCAAGTTGCTCTGGCTGGATGCCGGCGTGATGCGCGCCTTTGGCCCCAAGGCGGAAGTCCTTCCCAAGATCGCCGGCGGTCCGGCGCAGAACCCCGGCCGTATCCGCGCGGTTGCCGAGGCCTGATCATCATGACCCAGACTACCCTTGCCATTCCGTACCACAGCCCCGCCGTGCCGACCGGCGGCCTGACCACGGCCCTGAAGAAATCGCGGATCCTGCTTGCCACGGTCGTGTTCGGGCTGGGCGTTCCGCTCGCGTTTATTCCGATGTCCAGCGCGGTGATCGCGGCTGGCGAAGTCACTGTCGCCTCGCACGTCAAGAAAATCGCCCATCCGCGCGGTGGCGTGATCGCAGAAATCCCGGTCGGCAACGGTATGCGCGTGCGCGCCGGCCAGTTGCTGATGCGGCTCGACACCAACGTCTCCGCCGCCAGCGCCGCGATGACGGTCGAAAGCCTGGACCAGTTGCTGGCCCGCGAAGCGCGCCTGCGCGCCGAACGCGATGCCCTGGGCACCATAGATTTTCCGCCCGCCCTGCTCGCACGGCAGAATGATCTCCTTGTGGCCAAGGCCATTTCCGAAGAACGGCGGATCTTCCAGCTGAACCGCGCCACGATTTCCGGACAGCGCGCCACGCTGCGGGCGCAGGTCGCGCAGGCCAGCAAGGCGATCGGGTCCTACAACGTCCAGGCTGACGTTTATCGCCAGCAGGAAGTGCTGATCGCGGAAGAGCGCACGGCCAACGAAAAGCTCTGGGAAAAGCGCTACACCACGCTGCAGCGGCGCAATGAACTCGCCCGGTCGGCCGTCGGACTCCACGGCAGCGTTGCCTCGGCCGAAGCCCAGGCGTCGCAGCTTGCGTCGAAAGTGGCCGAACTGCGCGAACAGATGCTGGTTCTTGACGACGAGGCGCGCCGCCAAGCCGGCGCCGAACTGGGCCAGGTCCAGAGCAAGCTGATCGAACTCAAGCAAAGCAACATCGTCGCGCAGGACACCAACACCCGCAACGAAATCCGCGCCCCCTATGACGGCGTTATCGACAAGCTTGCCTTCACCACCATCGGCGGCGTGGTGCCGGCGGGCGAAACGATCATGGAAATCGTGCCCCAACACGATCCGCTGATCGTCACCGCCAAGGTCAACCCGGCGGACGTCGACAAACTGGTCGTCGGCCAGAAGGTCATGCTGCGCATGTCCGCATTCAGTGCGAGCACCACGCCCGAGCTTGAAGCCCGCGTGACCAAGTTCGGCGCCGACCGCACGATCGATCAGCAGCACGGCGTATCGTTCTACACAGTCGAAATCGAGATCCCCGAGCGCGAACTACGCAAGCTCGGCGACCTCAAGCTACGCCCCGGCATGCCTGCCGAGGCGTTCATCCAGACCGGATCGCGGACCATGCTCAACTACCTGTTGAAGCCGCTCACCGACCAGTTCGCCCGCACGTTCCGCTGAGCAACGCAGGAAAACCCGTTGGATCGCGGGACTACCGCGGTGCAATCACGCGTTCAGAGCGGTTTGCGGAAAGCGTGAAGCGGCGGATTCCCATGTGCTTTGAACTGTGATTCACCGGTTTCGCGGCGCTGCGCGAGGCGAAGAGCGGGTTTTGATTGATTGTTGGGGATGTGTGTATGGAGCGGGACGATTTTTATTTAGGGATTGATGCACCTGTCACCGTAATTCCATCGAGTCGCGGCTGCGCACGGGGCGCTTGCTGGGCGCGGAAGAATGGATCGCCCGCCAGGAGGAAGTTCTGACGCGCAAGCTGACCCCGGCGCAGCGCGGTCCGAAAGGGAAAGGATAATTA
>JANLUV010000153.1:0-1960 GCA_031363685.1 Alphaproteobacteria bacterium
TCGGCCGCGCCGACGGTGCCGGTGGCGATAGTCAGCCCGGCGGCCTTCAGCGGCACTTGCCGGGCGACCGCGACGGGCAGGACCATGCCCGGTTGCAGCGCGGCGACCACGGCCATCGGCATCAGCATGTCAACCAGCAGCGCGGTCAGTTGGAGCGGGACGCCGGAGAACGGTTCGGAGTGCGGATCGGCCGGTTCGTGATAAACCGCGCGGGCCGGTCGGGGGGCGGCGCCGAACAGCGCGGACAGCGTGGTGAACGGCAGGGCCAGAGTGAGCAGCCACGAATCGCCGCCGGGTTCGCCAACATCGAATTCGATCGCGGCGAGCGGTTCGTCCCTGGCGAAGGGTTCCAGCGCGACCAGGCTGCTGTCGCGGCGGAGCGGCTGCAACGGATCGCCCTTGCCCGCGCTCAGCGCGGCCCCGAGGTGCTGCGCGATCACGCCTTCAAACCGCTGGATCATCAGGTCGGCCGAGCCGGGAAACCTATCGGGCAGCGGCGAGGGCGCTTCGCCCCGGCCGCCAAACGTGCGGTCGACCATGCGCAGGATCGCGGCGGCATCCAGCGCGATCAGCAGCGGCAGCGGAGCAGCACCGCCCGGCACGCCAAGCAGGCTGTTGGCGGCCAGATCGGGGCTGAACATCAGCAATTCGGACAAATCGCCCTTGCGCGCGGCCTGCGCCTTTACAGTCGGCACCTTGCCGGGGGCGCCTCCGCCCAGCAGCGGGACGAGCGCGGGTGCAAGCGTGCGGGCGAAGCGTTCGGCGGCGCGTTGGAGCAGCGGCATCAGCTCGTCCGGACCGGGCGCGGCGCGCACCAGTTCGGGGCAGTGCTGCGCGGCGATCCGTTCGGCGACAAGGGCGCGTTCGGGCTTCACTGGATGATGAACGACTTGAAGTAGACCGCGTCCACCCCGCCGAAACCCTCGTTGTCGGCCAGCACCTTGTTGATTGCGGCGGTCAGGCGCTTTTGCAGGTGGCCCTTGCCGTCGACCGTGGTGATCTCTTCTTCGGGCGTGTCGGCCAGCACCGCCAGCATGCCCGAACGGATCGCGAGTTCGTGCTTTTTCAGCCACATCAGCACCCGCCCGTCACGGTGGGTGGAACAGGCAACGCTAAGCTGGATCAGCGCGTCCGAGTTTTTGAGGTTCGAGGTGAACTCATCCGAAAAGACGTAGTAGCTGGTCTTGTATTCGCTGCCGCCGTCGCCTTCGACTTCGTGCCCGCCGCCTTCATCGCCATGCCCGCCTGCGGCCTTGGGCGGCGCGAACGGATCTTCCTCGCCCTTGCGGACAAGCTTGGGGTGGTTGTCTTCCTTTTCCTTGCCGTGTTCGTCTCCGCCCCCGATCACGCCGGCGGCGACGAGCCCGTAAACCCCGCCCCCGCCAACCGCGAGCAGCACCACCGGGATCACCACCTTGAACATCATGCCGCCGCCCTTCTTCTTCTTGGGCTTGGCTTCCTTGTCAGCACTCATCGGGGATTCCTAAGTCAGAACAGCATCAGGATCAGGCGAACAGGCCGCGGCGGTGCGCCGGGGTATCGCCCGAGGTCGGATCGGCAGCCCCGGCATTGCCGGACGCGCTGCGGTTGCGCGGATCGGCGGGCGCGGCGCGGCCCTGGCCGTTGCCGTGCGATTGCGAAGCGGATTGGCCCAGCGCGGCCTGTTGCCCGCCGGTGGTCTGGCCTGATGCCAGATCGCTGCCGCCCGAGGTGCCGCCCGCCGTGGTGGCCGCCTGCACGGCGCGGGCGAAGTCCGGATCGGGGCTGGCAACCGACACGGTCAGCCCGCCCGCATCATGGTGGAAGCTGAGCGACACCGGCCCGAAATCGGCATGGTTGACCGCGACATTGACGCGCTGCGGTCCGCCCGTGGGCCGGGACGCGTCGCGCGCGGCGATCAGGCGATCAACGAGCGCGGCGAAATCGTGCCCGGAGGTGGGGGTGGTGGGCGCGGTGGCGG
>JANLUV010000171.1:0-3499 GCA_031363685.1 Alphaproteobacteria bacterium
CGCGGCTCTAAGAGCGCCTACAGTGCCTCGGCAAAAGCCTTTAGCCAGGCGGGGTCCTGGGGCGGGGCGGGGGGCGCGACCGGGAAATACTGGATATCGACGGCATCGCGCACCGCCTGCCAATCACGCAGCGCGCCGCCATCAATGCCGGAGGCATTCACGGGGGCGCCACCGGCACCGGAAACAGTTGACGTGCCGCTGACCCCACTCACGCCGGCAGTGGTGCCATGCGCGGGTTAAAGCTGCAAGACGAACTGGCCTGCGACGACTTAACCGCGAGCACGCGCCTGCGGATAGCAGCCGAGAACCCGCAAGTCCTTGCAGTGGAACGCCAGTTCCTCGATCGCGAGGTCGATCGCCGGATCGCCGGGGGCGCCGACGATATCGCAGAAGAACATCGTCGCGGCGAAGCTGGCGCCGTTCTGGTAGCTTTCCAGCTTGGTCATGTTGACGCCGTTGGTGGCGAACCCGCCGAGCGCCTTGTACAGCGCGGCGGCGACGTTTTTCACCTCGAAGATCAGCGTGGTCATCGCCGGCACGCCCCGCAACGTGGCGGGATCGAGCGGGGCGCGGGCGAGCACGACGAAGCGGGTGGTGTTGTCGGCCGCGTCCTCGACCCGTTCGTCGATCACCTTCAGGCCATAGAGTTCGGCCGCCAGTTTCGGCGCGATTGCGCAGAGGGCGGGATCGCCCAGTTCCTTCACATAAGCCGCCGCACCCGCCGTGTCGGCGTAGCTCATCGGCACGATCCCGCGTTCGCGCAGATAGTGGCGCGACTGGCCGAGCGCCTGCGAGTGCGAATAGGCGGCGGTGAACGGCCCGCTCCCGAGCGCCATCAGCGCGTGGTGAATCGCGAGGAAATGTTCGCCCACGATCGACAACCCGCTTTCGGGCAGCAGGAAGTGGATATCGGCGACGCGGCCGTGCTGCGAATTTTCGATCGGGATGATCGCCTTGGCGGCGCGGCCTTCCTTCACCGCATCCAGCGCATCCTCGAACGAAAAGCACGGCAGCGGCAGGCAATCGGGCGCGTATTCGAGCGCGGCGCGGTGCGAATTGGCGCCGGGCGCGCCCTGGAACGCCATCGCGCGGGCCGGATCGGCCGCGACGGCGCGGGTCATTTCAGCGACAAGGGCAAGGGCTGGCTGGGGGAAACTGGACATGGTGCGAGGGCTTTGGCGCGTTGGCCAAGCCCTCGCAAGGGCCTTGTTCCCGGGCCTCGCCCGCCCCGATCATCGCCGATACCGATCGATCAGGCCCGGATCCCTGACAAAACCCTGTCATGAGTGCCGCAATGGCCCTTGCGCGAGCGGCATCTGCTCACTAGAGCGCCTGCCGGACGCCAAGAGCAAATCTTCGGGGCATTCATGTACGACCGTAACAATACAATCGCCGGATGGGCGCTGTTTTCCGGTATTGTTGCGCTGGGCTTCGGGAGCCTGAGCGCGCATTACTTTCTGGCCGACAAGCCCGAACGCCCTGAAAAGATGGGCTACGAGATCGAAGGCGTGGTCTCCAGCGAGGTCGGAGCCGTGGCTGAGGAAGGCATCGAAGCCCGCCTCGTCAAGGGCGATCCGGCCAAGGGCGAAGCCGTCTTCAAGAAGTGCCAGTCCTGCCACACCCCCACGCAGGGCGGCGCGAACGGGATCGGGCCTAACCTGTATGCCGTGGTCGGCGAGGCGGTTGCCGGCGCGCGCGGCGGGTTCGCGTTCTCGGACGATCTGAAGGCGCACGGCGGGAAGTGGGACTGGGCCACGCTCGATACGTGGCTGAAGAACCCCAAGGCGTTCGCCGCCGGCACCAAGATGACCTTTGCCGGCATCTCGGATGCCCAGGATCGCGCCGACGTCATCCTCTATCTCAACAAGCAGGGTTCGAACCTGCCGCTTCCGGCAGTCCCTGCGGCCCCGGCTGCGGTCCCGGCTGAGGAAACAGCCAAGAAATAACGAGCTTTCTCCGACGGGAGATCGAGGAGGGCGGGGCGCAAGCTCCGCCCTTTTCCGGTTGTGCGGTGCGAGCCTCGCCGGACGGGAGCAGATGGCGGCGCAAGATCATGGCCGGCCGCCAATGGCCGCTTGCCACCTCATGTGGCCGGGGGGTGATTGATTTCCGTCCTATTGTGCTCGGCCGCTTATGGCTTATGCTGAAGTCCAGCGCGCACGCCGTGGGCTGCCCCGGCAACGATAACGCCGACCGGGGACAGGCATGACACACCGAAGGAATTCGCATGTCGTTCAAACTGATCAATGCCCGTCCCAGTCCTTATGGTCGCAAAGTCGCCGTCGTCCTGGAAGAAAAAGGTCTGCCCTATGAAGTGCAGTACGATAAGCCGTGGGTGGCCAGCACGTGCACCGGGGATTACAATCCGTTGGAGCAACTGCCGATCCTGATCACCGAACAGGGCGAGGCGGTTTATGATTCGCCCTATATTGTCGAGTGGCTGGAGACGCGCTTCCCCGCCCCGGCGCTGCTGCCGGCGGATGTGGACGGCCGGCTTGAAGCGCGCAAACGCCAGATGCTGGGGGAACGCCTGCTCGACTTTGGCGGCATCCTGATGATCGAATCGAAACGGGAACACCCCAGCGGACCGTGGTTCGATCGTCACGCCAGCAAGGTGATCGGTGCGCTCAAGGAACTCGATCGGGTCTACAGCGCCGGTATTCCTGGTAAGCTGCCGCTCGATCTGGGCGATATCGCCGTGGTGACCACGCTCGATCTGTTCGAATTCGTGGTGGCCGACGGGGTGGCGCCCGATATTGCCGAGCTGCGCTGGCGCGGTCTCTATCCCGCCCTGACCGAACTGGTCGAACGGCTGAACCGTCTCCCGTCCTTCATCAAGACTGTGCCGGAGCACATGGATGTCGATCTCGGCGAAGCTGTCGGCTGAGCCCCACTATCAGCGCCGGAAGACGGCTGCCGTGGTCCGGCGTTGACGATGGCTCGGACGAGTCGGAAGTGGGCCTACAACGGCTTACTGCCGCCCCTTGAATCCTTGCGCGATCACGTACCATTCGGACGAATCCTTGCGGCTGGCGGGGGGCTTGGCGTGTTTCACGGTGGTGAAGTTGCGTTTGAGGATGGTCAGCAGGTCGGCGTCGGTGCCGCCGGCGAAGACTTTGGCAACGAAGGCGCCGCCGGGCGCCAGGGTGGTGATGGCGAAGTCCAGCGCGGCTTCGACGAGGCCCATGGTGCGCAAGTGGTCGGTCTGCTTGTGGCCGACAGTGTTGGCGGCCATGTCGGACAGGACAAGGTCGGGCGGGCCATCCAGCGCGGCTTCCAGCGCGGCGGGGGCTTCGTCGGCCATGAAGTCCATCTCCAGGATGGTCACCCCCTCGATCGGGTCGGTCGGGAGCAGGTCGATCCCGACGATTTTCGCGGCGGGGGCCGTTTGCCGGACGATCTGGCTCCACCCGCCGGGCGCGATGCCAAGGTCGACCACGCGTTTTACACCGGTCAGCAGGCCGAACTTCTCATCCAGTTCGGACAGCTTGTAGGCGGC
>JANLUV010000190.1:0-2750 GCA_031363685.1 Alphaproteobacteria bacterium
AAACGCCGGACGTGGACCGGCTGGGCGCATTGGCCGCGCCGACGCTGCTGCTGACCGGCGCGGAGGATTTCGGCGATTTCCGCGATATTGCAGCATTGCTGGAGCGCGATGTGCCGGGGCTGCGGCAGGTTTTCTATCCGGGCGCAGGCCACCTGCTCAACCTTGAACGCCCGCGAGAAATCGCGCGGGAAATTGCCGCGTTTCTGCGCTAAGCGCGCGGCTGCGTAGGGGAATCGTCACATGCGCGGGTTAGGCTGGCGAACGATGTTCCGCACCCTCCTGTTACTGGCCGCCGCCGTGGCCGTGCTGTCCGGCGCGCTGCTGGCCGGGGCTACTACGGCCCAGCCCCCGCCTGCGCCGCCGGTGCTTTCGCTCCCGCTGGCCTGCGCGCCCGGGCGCGATTGCTTTGTTCAGCAGGGGTTCGACCATGATCCCGGTCCCGGCGCGCGCGATTACCGCTGCGGCGCGCAGACATATGACGGCCATGACGGGATCGACATCCGCCTGCCGACCATTGCCGCGCAGCAACGCGGGGTGGCCGTGCTGGCGGCGGCATCAGGCACCGTCCGCGCGATCCGCGACAACGCGCCCGACCGTCTGGCCGTCACCGACGCCGACCGCGCCGCCATCGCCGGGAAGGAATGCGGCAACGGGGTGGTGCTGGTCCATCCGGGCGGGTGGGAAACGCAGTATTGCCACATGGCGATGGGATCGATCGGGGTACGCGCGGGCGAGCCGGTGCGCGCCGGGCAGTCGCTTGGCCGGGTTGGCCTGTCGGGCAACACCCAGTTCCCGCACCTTCATTTCGCGGTGCGCGAAGGCGCCCGCAAGGTCGATCCATTCCGCCCGCTCGCGCCCGCCGACAGTTGTGCGCCGCAGGACGGGGCGATGCTGTGGGATGCCCGCAGTGCTGCCGCGCTGGGCTGGCGCGAGAGCGAAATCATCAACGCGGGGTTCAGCGACGCGGCGGTTCCGGCGGACACGCTGGAACACGAGGCGACGCACCGGCCCGACGGGATTTCGCCGGCGCTGGTCGGCTATGCCCGCGTGATCGGTCTGGCAACGGGCGCCACCTTCCGGGTCACGCTGAGCGGGCCGCGCGGCGAAGTGTTGGCCACCAGCAGCGCCGTGGCCGACCGGCACAAGGCCCAGTACCTGATCTTCGCGGGCAAGCGCCGCCCGCCCGGCGGGTGGCTGCCGGGACGCTATATCCTGTCAAGCGACGTGACCCGCGACGGGCGCACCATCGCGGCGCGGAGTGAAAGCATCGACTTGCGCTGAACGATCCGACGCCTTAGCCACGCGGCCAGTTGTTTAAGGATTATCGTGATGCTCGCCCCCGATCGCCCGCGCCGCAGCGCACTGTACCTGCCCGCCTCCAACGCCAAGGCGCTGGCCAAGGCGCGCACACTTCCGGCGGACGTAGTGATCCTTGATCTTGAGGATGCGGTTGCGCCCGAGGCCAAGGTGGAAGCCCGCGCCGCCGCGCTTGCCGCGCTGCGCGAGGGCGGGTTCGGCACCCGCGAAGTGGTGATCCGCGCCAATGGGCTGGATACGCCGTGGGGCGCCGACGATCTGGCCGCGATCGCCACGTCCGGCGCGGATGCGGTGCTGGTGCCCAAGGTTTCTTCGGCGCAGGACGTGCTGGCCTGCGAGCGCGCACTGGCCGCCGCGCCGCCCGAATTGCAACTGTGGACGATGATCGAGACGTGCAGCGCGGTCGGGCGGCTGGATGCCATCGCCAGCCTTGCCGCGACCACGCGGCTATCGCTGTGGGTGATGGGACTGAACGATCTGGCCAAGGAGATGCACGCCCGGCTGACGCCCGAGCGCACCGCATTCCTGCCGTTCCTGACGCTGGCGGTCTGCGCCGCGCGGGCGCACGGCGTGGCGCTGCTCGACGGGGTCTGCAACGAGTTCCGCGACCTGGACGTGTTTCGCGCCGAGGCCGAGCAGGGTCTGCTGTTCGGGTTTGACGGCAAGACGGTGATTCACCCGGACCAGATCAGCCCGTGCAACGAGGTGTTCTCGCCCGGGGCGGTGGAACTGGCGTGGGCGCACGCGGTGATCGCCGCGTTCGCCCTGCCGGAAAGTGCCGGCAAGGGCGCGATCAAGGTTGATGGCAAGATGACCGAGCTGCTGCACCTGGACCAGGCGAAGCGGCTGGTGGCGGTGGCGGCGCAGATCGCGGCGGGTTGAAGCGGACCTGGCAATCCCCGGACCGCCTGCCCCCTACGCCGCGTAAAGCGCGCGCAGAACCTTCTTGTCGAGCTTGCCGGTGGCGGTGTAGGGCAGCGCGTCGACGAATTCGATGCGTTCCGGAATCCACCATTTCGCGACGCGCGGGGCGAGCCATTCGGCGATGTCTGCGGGTGAAACCGGGCAGCCTTCCTTGCGGACCACCACCAGCAGCGGGCGTTCGCTCCACCGGGCATCGGGGATGCCGATCGCTGCCGCCTCGCGTACGCCGGGGTGGCTGGCGGCTTCGTTTTCCAGCGTGACCGAGGAAATCCATTCGCCGCCAGACTTGATCACGTCCTTGCTGCGATCGGTCAGCGCAACATAACTCCAGTGATCGATCGTGCCGACATCGCCGGTGTCGAGCCAGCCATCGGGATCGAGCACGTTGCCGCCCGCGCCGTTGAAATATTCGCCGACCACCGCCGGGCCGCGCACCATGATCCGGCCGGATGTAGCCCCGTCATGCGGGAGCGAATGGCCTTCCTCGTCGGCGATGCGGACTTCGACGC
>JANLUV010000235.1:0-5162 GCA_031363685.1 Alphaproteobacteria bacterium
GTCTGCAGGACGCGAACTACGGTTTGCGGGCTGCTATCGCCGAAGAGATCGCCGCAGCATATCAACGACTGGATTCCGCGGCTGCCGCTCGCCTTGACGAGTGGTTGCTGAAAAATGCTGCACGCCAGATCGGCCGCGAACGCGCTTTCGTTGCCGGCACCGGGTTCGATGTGTTCCCCGAAACGCTGCAGCCGATCGGAGAGCTACTGGGCGAGTGAGGACATAACCCTCGGCAAAAAGACAGCGCGACGGTCAATGCGGAAGACTTTGGTTCTTGTCGCCTGGCACCGCGCGCGTGACCGGGAGCGGCGATGCCACGCCCGAAATCGGCGGAAATGCAGACATCCGCGTCCATGCCCGCAGCGGTCCGTCCTGCGAGCAGAACTGCGCAACGCAAGTAACGGTCGATCACCGCAGTGGACGAGTGCTGTCGATCCGCAGTGACCGGGAAAATCCGCGCAGCCAGCGGTTCGTCTGCCCCAAGGCCGCAGCCGTGAAGGATCTGCATCACGATCCCGCTGTGCTCACCGGGCCGATGATCCGGCGCAACGGGCAGCTTGAGCCCGCGTCATGGGACGAAGCCCTTGATTATGCGGCGCGCCGCCTCGGCGAAGTGCAGGCGACGGATGGCCAGGATGCCGTGGTGCTGTTTTTCGGCACGAGCATCGCACACATTCCCGGTTTCGCCTTTGACACTGCACCGCTGCTCAATGCGCTGCAGACCCGGCAGATCTACTCCTCCTCCAGCAGCATCGACTGCCAGCCCCATTTCCTCGCGGCGATGACGATGTTTGGCGGGTTTATCTCGTTCCCGGTACCCGACATCGACCGGACCGACTATTTTGTCCTGATTGGCGCCAATCGCCGGCGAGGGTCAGATCCGCGCGCTGGTGACGATGGGGGCCAATCCGGCGATTGCCAGCCCGAACGGCGCAGGACGCCTGTCGCGCGCGATCGCCGAACTGGATTTCATGCTTTCGTTCGATATCTACATCAACGACACGATATGCCGACGTGATCCTGCCGTCGCCGCCGCATCAGTCCCACTCTGATTTCAGGGTGTTCTTCACATTTCTGACCGTGCGGGACTACATCAAATATGCCCCGCCTGATCATTGGCCACGCGCAGGCCCCATAATGCAGCATTATGGGGTGCATCATTAAAACGTCTTACCAGCCAACCCAAAATTGAGCGGATTAAAAGCCGATAAAAAGTTGAAAAATGAAAGCTTGAACACGCGTCCAACGATGAGGGGAATCTGAAATGGCTGGAAGAAAGCAGGCGTTGTCCATTGGGGCATCGGTAATCGTATTCGGCTTGATGTCGTCCGCCGCACTGGCGCAGACGGCAAATGCTGCAGAAGAAAATACTGGCCTCCAGGATATCGTCGTCACCGCGCAAAAGCGCACGCAAAGCGTGATGGACGTGGGCGCGACGCTTAATGTGCTGTCGTCCGACAATCTTATTAAACAGCGCGTGTTCAAGGGCGAAGATCTGGCCATTGCCGTCCCCAGCCTGACGTTCGCCCGTTCGGCCTACAACACGCCGATCTTCTCGCTGCGCGGCATCGGGTTCAATTCCACGGCGCTGGGCGTCTATCCGGCCGTCAGCTTCTACCTTGACGAAGCGCCGCTGGCATTTCCGGTGCTGTCCGCCAACGCCACCTTCGATCTGCAGCGCATCGAAGTGCTGAAGGGGCCGCAGGGCACCCTGTTCGGCCAGAATTCCACCGGCGGCGCGATCAATCTGATCGCCAACAAGCCGACCAAGGAGCTCGAGTTCGGCGGATCGCTGACGTATGGCCGGTTCAACCTGGTCGAGGCTTCGGGCCATGTCAGCGGGGCGCTGTCGGATACCTTGCGGGCACGCTTCGCGTTCATGACCCATACGATGGACCCGTGGCAGATCAGCTTTACCCGCCGGGACGATCGCAATGCCCGTGAGGCTTATTATACCGGCCGCGGCATTCTTGAATGGGAACCGAGCGACAAGTTCAAGGCGACCATGTCGGTCAACGGCTGGAAGGACGATACGCAGCCCCAGGCTCTCGCGCTGATCGGAACCAAGTACGCCAATCCGGAACATCTGGGGACGCCGCTGGGTGCTGCGGTATTGTCGCAGCCGCTCATCACGCCCAATCCGCGGTTTGCCGACTGGGGTGGTCCGCAGGGGCCTTCGGATAACCCGTTCATCATGCAGGCCACCAAGACCAGGCTGTTCGCCGATCGCAAGCAACTGCAGGGCTCGCTGCGGATGGAATACCGTCCCACCGAAGATTTGCTGGCAACTTCGCTGTCATCCTATGTCCGTTTCCGCCAGAAGATGGGCGTATCGCGCAGCGGATCGGCCGCGCAGAACGAAGACCAGACCAAGATGGATGGCAAGATCGACAGTTTTTCGCAGGAACTGCGGCTGGAGAATACCGGCAATGACAAAATCCACTGGGTGGTCGGCGTTAACTACGAAAACAGCAAGGTCAACGAAGATCTTCTGCAATCCTACGCTAACAATACCAGCGGCATCAACTCCAGCATCTTCCAGAATGGCAGCAAAGTGCACAATGCCATTGAAAACATCGCGGGGTTCGGCAATCTCGAAGTCGAGATCATCCCGGGGGTGACCGCCAAGGGCGGCGCGCGTTATACAAAATCAACCATTAAAAACACCGCCTGCGGCACCGATGCGGGTGACGGCAACATCGCTAATATCTTCAACTTCCTTGGCGACCTGTTCAACAATAACTTCGATGGCGCAGGTGGAAGGATCAATCCGAACCTGTTTACATACATTTCCCCCGGTGATTGCTTTACGCACAATTACAATCTGATTCCGGGCGAGGTTTTCCGTGATACTCTTAAGGAGGACAACGTGTCGTGGCGGGTCGGCCTCGACTTCCATCCGACCGACGACCTGCTGCTTTATGCCAACGTGTCAAAGGGCTACAAGGCCGGCAGCTTCCCCACCTCATCCCCGGCAAGCTATGTTGGCCTTCAACCGGTGACCCAGGAATCGTTGCAGGCCTACGAAGTCGGGCTGAAGTCGGAACTGTTCGACCGCCGCCTGATGATCAATGCTGCCGGCTTCATCTACGATTACCGGGACAAGCAGGTTCAGGGCAGCATCGGCGATGCGGTCTGGGGGGTGTTGCCGCAGCTGCGCAACATTCCGAAGTCGAAAGTCAAGGGCGCTGAAATCGACGTGACCGCTGCCCCGGTGCGCGGGCTGACGCTGTCTGCATCGGTGACGTACCTTGACACCGAGATCACCGAGATTTCCCCGCTCGAATTCGATGTGGTCGGGGTGCAGCGCGATATGCGCGGCGCGCCGTTGCCGCTGACCCCGAAGTGGTCATACAAAGTTGATGGTGAATACACCTTCGATATGGGCCGGATCAAACCGTTCATCGGCGCAACCTGGCGCTGGCAGGGCAAGTCGGACGCCAGCCTTGGCGGCTCGTCCACGGTGGTTCCGCCGCTGGCTCCCGCATTTCCGCAAAACCGCTTTCTTCCGGGCTATACCGTTCCGTTCGTGCTCGGCTCCTACGGTTTGCTGAGCGGCCGGGTTGGTGTCAGCGGTCCGGAAGACAAGTGGACCCTGACCGCGTGGTGCGACAATTGCCTCAACCAGTATTACTGGCTGAACGTAACGATCGCCCAGGACAACATCAGTCGCGGCGTCGGCCGGCCGTCCACCTACGGTATCACGGCCGCGTTCAAGTACTGATAGCTGAAACGGCCTCCGAAAAAACGGCTGCGGTAATCACGGTTGCCGCAGCCGTTTTCACTACTGGATGAAGTCGCGGCATTCATGGCAGCGCTGCACGGGGGAGCAATCGCAATGGCGGCACTTAGCAGCGCGAACAAGCTGGACGAACTGATCGCCCGCGAGGAAATCCGCGACCTGATCTATCGCTACAGCCACGCCATGGATCGGCGGGACTGGGCTGCGCTTGACGCGATCTTCTGGCCTGACGGTCTGGTGGAATACGGGCTGTATGATGACCGCGCCGACGGATTCGCGCCGGTGGTCCAGCAGCTTTACGGCCAATCCGGCATCCACATCACCCAGCATTTCATCGGCAACTGCATTTTGCGGGTGCAGGGCGATACCGCTTGCGGCGAAACCTATGTTCAGGCGCTGCACCGCGTGCCCAACGGCGAAGGCGGGTACTATGATCTGCTGATGGCGTCACGCTATCTGGATACGTTCGAGCGGCGCGAAGGCGAATGGCGCATCAGTTTCCGCAAGGTGGCGTTCGACTGGCTGCGCCAGTTTGCCGACAGCGGCGACTGGGACGTCGGCGCCTTTGGCATCAAGCGCGGCGCAGGCCACATGGCCGAACCCGCAGTCGAGACATGGGCGCCGATCCAGGCGGCGCTTCAAACACGATAAGTTCCGATAGACTGGCGGAG
This sequence comes from Alphaproteobacteria bacterium, assembly GCA_031363685.1. Lineage (GTDB taxonomy): Bacteria > Pseudomonadota > Alphaproteobacteria > Sphingomonadales > Sphingomonadaceae > Novosphingobium. The sequence goes on from JANLUV010000235.1 coordinate 4,414, forward strand.
GCCTTCGATGAGCGGCGAACACACCGACGAGCACATGGCAAAATACAAGGGCACGGCGCAAGTCGGCGTGAATGAGCTGAAGGTGCTGCCCGATCAGGTGGTGAAAGAGCTTGAGGCGCACCGCCAGCTGTACCTGACCGATCCCGAACAGGCGCATTACTGGGATCCGGCGGTGATCGGCGTTCCGGGAGGTCCGGTGGCGTGCCTGCTGCTGGAATATACCGGGCGCAAGTCCGGCCGGCGCCTGAACATGGCGATCCAGTATTACCGGTTCGAAGGCAAGGTCGCGATCGTCGCATCGAAGGGCGGGATCGAGGATCATCCGATCTGGTATCTCAACCTGCTGGAAGACCCGCGCTGCACGGTTCACATCGCCTCGCACGTGTTCGAGGCACGGGCGCGCGTGGCACAGGGCGAGGAACGCGCCCGGTGGTGGGAGTTCATCGAGCGCGAACAGCCGATGCAGAAGATCTATCAGGCCCGCACCAGCCGCGAAATTCCAGTGGTGATCCTGGACGAAGCGTAGGTCGCAGGGGCTTCATCGAAAAATTGCGGTAAACACGTGCCGCACAACAACAAAACTGGCGAGGGGCGCATGGTCGAAGGCAAGCGGACAGCGGCGCGGCTGCTGGCAGGTTTCTTCTTTCTGGTCGGCCTGACGCTGGGGGCGGGCGGGGCGCGGCTGCTCAGCCTAGGCGGCTCACCCTATTACCTGCTGGCCGGCTTGATCGTTACCACCGTTGCGGTGC
>JANLUV010000253.1:0-5646 GCA_031363685.1 Alphaproteobacteria bacterium
TTGAGCACCGGGATCGCCACGCGCAGGCCGGTGCCGGGGCCACGGTTCGATTGCTTCAGGTCCGGACGACCAGGTTCTTCCAGCCTCTGGATCGAGCCGGCACTGTTGGGCAGGCCGATTTCCGAAAAGCCTGAACCGATCGTCCTGCCGCCGCGCTCGAACACGCGGAACACATCGCCCGGCGGAATCACGTTCCAGCGCGGCAACGGATAAAGTGCAGCCAGCGCGCCGCGATCGGTCTGCCGTTTGGTCAGCGTACCCGGCGGGCTGCCGGGCGAGACGATCTTGGCTGACGCGCCCTCACGCGTGTAGGCTTCGCCGAAGATGTAATTCTTGAACGGCGCGATGCCGTTGTTGTAGGCGGCCCCGCCCCACAGCATCGAACCGGTCGCCATCAGCGAGCGTTCCGACGCCTCGATCACCGTCTGGTGGCATGCCCCGCACGCCTCGCGCGCGCTGCGCAAATCGCCGGGATTCACGAACCGGACGTATTCCGGCGCTTCCTTGTTGAGCAGCGTATAGGAACGCGGCGGATTGGCCGAACTGGGATAATTCCACGAATGCGGCAACCGCGGCAGCACGTGCGCACGTTCGCGCGCGGCAACGTATTGCGGATCAGTCCGCGGCAGCGCCGGATTGCCGACCACCGCAGCATCGCCGCCATGGCAATCGGTGCAGCCAAGCCGCACCGCCGGGGACGTGTGCATCGTCGGCGCATCGGACTTCACATGGCACGTGGCGCAACCGGTGGACTTGGCCTCCATCTGCGCCAGCGTCTGGCTCACCGGAGCTGGCGGCGCGGTGACATAGTTGCGAGCTACCGGGGCCTCTTTCTCGCTGGCGAAGCCGGCGGTGGACGGGCCGACGAGGATCGCCAGCGCCAGGACCAGCAGCGGCAGAAGGGTGCGGAGAAGGCGCATCAGAAGCTCAGTATCGCGTTGCCGAGGATCGAATAGTAGTTCCGGTGACCGTTGACGTTGTCGAACAGGTCACGAAAGCCGGCGCCCGGCTTGAGCATCGCGGCCGACAGGCGGAACACCAGGTTCTGCGTGGCCGTGGGCCGGTAGACTGCGGCGGTGGACAAGTCCCAGCCGATGTCGCGCGGGATCGATCCTTCGTTGCGCAAGGCCTGCAGCACCGTGGTATTGGCGAACCACAAGTGGTTGGCATTGGCCGAAACGCGCAAAGTCGGGGTCAGATCAAAGTCTCCGCCGGCGCCGACCAGAACCGTGCCGGGATTGTTGAAATTTGACTGCCCTTCGTCCTTGGACGAACGCAGCGAATTCAGCACGCCGTTGCGTCCGCTGATCGAAATCACCCGGCCGCCGCCCGCGAACGGGATCGACTGGCGGATCCAGTAAGATGTGTCGGCCCCGGCGAACAGCGGGTTTTCGACAATCGCGTCAAAGCCGGTTTCCTGGTTGTCATAGGGATTGCCGTCGCCGCTGGCGTACAGCCCAGACAGGCGAAAGCGCATCCAGTCATGATCAAGGCTAACCTCGCCCGCCGCCATGAAGGCGCGGATATTGGCCGATCGGTCGGTGAAGAACGAATTGCGGTCCTTGCCCAGCGCGCCATAGGCCTGCGTGGTCAGGTTGATCCGCCCGATACGGCCGTCCATCCCATAGCCAAGATAGACCACATCGTACTTGCGCCCGCGCAGCGTACCAAGCAGCGCCGGGCGCACGGGGAAGCCGTTGCTGTCGATGTGGATGTTGTTCTGTTCGCGGTTGTGGTTCCAGGTGACGCTGACCTGGCTGGTCAGCCCGGGGATCAGGAAATCCTGCCGGTAGAGGTTGGCCGTCAGCACCCAGTCCTTGCGCGGGCTGTCGGTCACCTTGTTCAACCCGCTGTTGGTGTCCTTCTCCAGCCGCCAGAACGCGGCCAGATTGTACTGGAAGCGATTGTTGTCGCGATTGCCGAACAGGCGGATGCCCAGCGTCTGGTCATTGAACAGGAACCCGCGAAAATCCGATTGGAACGGCTGAATGCCGACCCGGATGGAATCGAAATCGTACCGTTCCGACATATCGCGCAAGTGATAGTCGATGAAGGCTTCCTGCACGCCGAGGAAGCTGTCGGTTCGGGTCGTACCCTTCGAGGGTTCGACGTACAACACCCGCTTTTCCGGCACCCTGACGTAATTCACGTTGTAGGCCAGCAGCAGCTTGTATTCGACGTGCGGCGGCTTGAACGAGGTGTTGCCCTTGGTCAGCGCGGCGCCCGCCAGGAACGTCTGCGAGAAGACGAAGCTCGCGTCTTTCCCGAACACATCCAGGCTTTGCGGCCGCGCCGTGGTCTGCACGCCGACCGGGATCGGGAACGTGCGCGGCTCCAGCACGGTGTCGCTCACGGCGGTGACCGTGAAGAACCAGTCATCCTCCTTCAGAAAGCCGGGCCGCTTGCCTGCGGCAAGCGGAATATCGCCCTTCAGCAGGTTCTGGTGATAGGGGTCGGTACGCTTGTGGCAGACCTCGCGCATGGCGTGAAAAATCGTGAACAGCGACTGGTCGCCGTTGGCCGGGCACAGTCCGGTCAGGATCCGCCAGCGATCGGGCAGCGGCACGGAATCGGTCGGGAAAGCTTGGGGCGGCGGGGCGCGCACGGCACCGGGATTATCCTGCGTAATCGCGTCCGGCAGCGGCGCATTGTAACCCGGGCGGCGGCGGCCATCGATGGTTTCGCGGTCCACGTCCGGCATAACCACTGTATCCGGATCGGGCGGCGGCGCGACGGCCGCCGGTTCCATCAGGAGCACAGGAAGGAGGAGCAGCACGCTCAACGTCAGAGCCCCGCGCAGACGTTCTGTTGCGCGGTATCGAGGAATGGTGCGAACGGACAGCTGATATAGCGCAGCCGCACCCCGGTCCCCACCGGCACCACGATCTGGTCGGCCCGGATCGCCGCCGGGGCATTGCCGAACGTGCCGAGCTGGACGCTGGCGTTGTTGACCCCCAGGAACGAGATCATGTCATCCTGATCGATCCCGTCGCCCGATACGCCAATCGCGCCGATCAGCTGCCCGCTGCGATAGATCGGCACCGCACCCGGGAAGATCTGGATGCCGTTCTGCAGCCGGTTCTGCCCGCTGACAACATCAGGGAGGAATGTGCAGCGGCGCGGCGTATCGGTGGCCGATGCGCCGGTTACATAGCCCAGATGCTGCGCAAGGTTGGTGAGGACCAGCGCCGATTGCAGCCCGGTCGAGAACGGGCTCCACTTGGCGATCGGGCGCGAGAACGGCCCGTTGGGACGGCTGACTTCGCCATCCGGGAAATAGGGCCGCGACAGATTGCCGACGGTGCGATCGGCAATCGCAACCTTGCCGGTCAGCGCGGTCGGATCGTTCAGGAAGGTCCGCGCTGCCGGCACGAACCCACGCACGTCGGCGCTCGGATCGGCGAGCAGGTCGCTGCCCGCATTGGGGCCGGAATAGAACGCAGCGGTGCGCGCCTTCTGCAGCGACACGTCGATCCCGAACAGCGGCGCATCGGGCGAACGGACCAGGCCCAGCACCTTGCCGCGCGTATCGACCACCGCAATCGAGACTTGCGCCCGGCTGTCGAGCGGCTGGCGGATCTGCGCGCGGGCGCGGGTCATCACGGTGAAGGCCTGCGCGAGGATCGCCTCGACCTCGCTGGCCGACAGTGCCTGACCGACCTCGGCCCCGTCACCGCCCGCGCTGACCGGATAACGGTTGTGCGCCGCGCCGTCGGTGAGGATGAAGGCATCGCGGTTGGGAAATTCGCCCGCAGTGGCGGCGCGGATGCCCGAGGCTTCGGTGCCATAGGCGGTGCCGGCCAGGATCGTTCCGGCAAAGTAACCGGTCACCGGCGCGATCACGCCCAGCGCGGGGATCGTGCTGGCGTATGACGCGCTGGCGACGGTACTGCTGAGGTTGGCGTAGTCCGTGTCGGAATAGCGCAACTGCGTTCCGTCGACATAGATCCTGTCGGCGCGGATCGCGACCGGGGCTTCGAACCCGGTGGTCGCGGCCAGCGCAATACGTTCGTCGCTGTCGCTATCGACGTCGAGGACATCGGGATCAACCCCATAGACCCCGTCCGCCAGTACGCCGACCCCACCGACCAGTACGCCGTTCTTATATAACGGAAAACCGCCAGCGTCGGCGGACAGGCCAAGCGGCGAACGCTTGGGCCCGATCAGCGCATCGGCCCCGGCCGAACCGAACCGGGCGGACAAATCGGAACATGGGAGCTGGCTGAACTGCACCCCGAACAGCGGTCCGCTTTCCAGGCCGACCGTGGACGGCGCGGGCGGAAAGTGCTGCTGCACGATCATCGATGCGGTGCGCGAGGAGAACGCATTGCCGCCGCTGGACAGGTAGGCGCCGGTCACCGCCTTGGCGATCGCGGCAGCTTCGGCAGGGACATCAAGACCTTGGACGTCCTGCGTGCTGCCGTCGGATGCGGCCGGAATGTGCGCGGTGGCGGGGGCGCCGGTCATCCGCATGATCGCCAGCACGTTGCCGACGCGGTCGGTTACCGCGATCACACCGGGCGCGCTGTCAGCCTGGGCCTGCGCGGCGGCCTGCGCGAGGACTTTCTGGACGTCAGCAGTGCTGAGCGAGACTTGCGCCGGGGCGGTGTAGCTGCCGCCGCCGGTAGCGGTCGGGCTGGGCGTGGGTGTCGGCGTCGGGGAGGACGACCCGCCGCCCCCGCCGCAACCCGCCAGTGCAAGCAGGGTGCAAGCGGCCAGCAACGCCGGTACAACGCGGCGCATCAGCGCAGCGCCCCGACCGAACGGGCAGCGGAACCGAGCGCGGCGCGGAAGGCTGCCGGACTGTAGGAATTAGGCGCCTTCACCGACGCATAAGCGCGGTTGACGTCGGCGCGAATGCCAGCTGCCGCGCCGACCGTGATCCGGCCTTCCCTGACCAGCGAATTGAGCAGCGTGTCCACCGCCATGACCGCCTGGACCGATCCGGCATAGTTGGTGAAGCGCGAGGTGATGGCCTGGCCCGAGATCGCGGCGATCACCACGAAGGCAGTGTCGTTGCCATAGTGCGAGGCGGCAATGGCGCTCGACAAGGCCGAAGCCGAGGCGGCAAGGCGGCCGGCGGCAGCACTCGCTTCGGCGCGGCCGGTGGCCATCGCGGCGTGGAACTGGCGGCTGGCGGCATCGAACTGCCCCGCCTGCCCCGGCGCCAGAACTTTGGCCACCGCGCTCAGCATGATGATATTTTCGTCATTATAAGGAGGGGTGCCGAACGGGCTGGGCCGCGCCGGGTTCACCTCGAACGTCAGCTTGCGATTTGGCCCATCCTCGATCGTGCGGTGGCACGAATGGCAATCGTAGAAATAGAACTCGGGGAAGATGCCCTGCATGCCCGTGGCCGGCCGGGCGAACAGGCTGAGCGAGCGTTGCACCGCCTCGGCCTGGCCGACCGCCCACAGCCTGACGCTATCGGTCCGGCCCTTGCGCTGGAGATAATCGGCGTCTTCATCGTGGTGCTGCTGGAGCGCCGAGAACAGATCGAGTTCGAACGCGATGCGCGGATGCCCGGCGGCCATCATCTTGTGGGTGACGAAGTGGCCCGGCTGGCTGGAGCCGAAGTGGCAATCGAGGCAGACTCCGGCGCGCACCTTCGGGTTTTCCAGCGGGATCAGGCCGTTCGCGACATTG
>JANLUV010000257.1:0-2783 GCA_031363685.1 Alphaproteobacteria bacterium
ATCGCCCATGGCTTGCCGTCGGGCGCGGTCGATCCCGGCCCGGTCGAACCCATGCAGCCGCCCAGCACATTGGCGCAGATCACATGGAAACGGCCCGTATCGATCGGCTTGCCGGGGCCGACCATGCGGTCCCACCAGCCGGGTTTGCCGGTGATCGGATGCTCGCTCGCCACATGCTGATCGCCGGTGGTGGCGTGGCAGATCATCACCGCATTGTCCTTGGCCGCGCTAAGTTCGCCATAAGTTTCGTACGCGATCCGCACGCCTTCAAGCTGCTGCCCGCCATCAAGCGGAAGCGGCTGGGCAAGGTCAAGCACGTGCCTGACGGCAAGAAGCGGGGCAGTGGCCATTGGAGGGCGCGATTTCCGGGAAAGGGGCGGGCGTGTCAATGGCGCCCGTCATCACCGGGCCGCGCCAAGCATTGCAGCAGGCCCGATTGGCCCGTAAAGCCCGCCGCCATGACCCCGCCTATTCGCACTGCACCTACCCCCAAAAGCTGGATCAGCGAAATCCATGCCTATGTCCCCGGCAAATCGACCGGCGCGGACGGCCGCCCGCTGATCAAGCTGTCCGCGAACGAGAACCCGCTGGGCACCAGCCCGGCGGCGCTGGCGGCGCGGGCCGATGCGGCCGCGCCCTCGCGCTATCCCGATCCGGACAGCACGGCGCTGCGGGCCGCGATCGGCACGCTGCACGGGATCGACCCGGCGCTGGTGGTGATGGGCACCGGATCGGACGAATTGCTCCACATCGCGGCGCAGGGGTATGCCGGTCCCGGCGACGAGATCATCTATGTCCGCTATGGCTTCTCGGTCTATGATATCGCAGCCCGGCGCTGCGGTGCGGTGCCGGTGGTGACGCCCGACGTGGATTATGGCACCGACGTGGATGCGCTGCTGGCGCTGGTGACGACGCGGACCAGGGTGGTGTTCGTGGCCAATCCCAACAATCCGACCGGCAGCTTTCTTGCCGCAGGCGAGATCGCGCGGCTTCACGCGGGGCTGCCGTCCGATGTGGTGCTGGTGGTCGATCAGGCCTATGCTGAATATCTTGCGCCCGAGGACGATGACGGCGCGCTGGCGCTGGCCGCCGCGCACGGCAACGTGCTGGTGACGCGCACGTTCTCCAAGATCTATGGTCTGGCCGGAGAGCGGATCGGCTGGGGCACCGGGGCGCGCGCGCTGATCGATACGCTGAACCGCATTCGCGGCCCGTTCAACGTATCGGGCACGGGGCAGGCAATGGCGCTGGCTGCGGTGGCGGATCAGGCCTTCGTGGCCCATGCACGCGAACACAATACCCGCGAACGCGCGCGTTTCGGAGCCGCTCTGGAGGCGCTGGGCAACCATGGACTGCGCCCGCTGCCGAGCGAGGCGAACTTCGTGCTGATCCTGTTCGAAGGCAAGCTGACCGCCGAGGTCGCCTACAACGCGCTGGCGGACGCCGGGTATATCGTGCGCTGGCTGCCCGGTCAGGGTCTGCCGCAGGCGTTGCGGGTCACCATCGGCACGGCCGGGCAGATGGACGATATCGCCGCCGTGCTGCGCCGCCTGACGGGCGCGGCCTGATGGCCTTCCGGAACGTCGCGATCATCGGCCTTGGCCTGCTGGGCGGATCGATCGGGCTGGCCATCCGGCAATACCTGCCCGGCGTTTACACCACTGGCCATGACGCCGATCCCGCCACGCGCGCCCGCGCCGCCGAGCGTGGACTGGTGGCGCAAGTGTACGACGATGCCGCCGATGCAGTCCGCGATGCCGATCTGGTGATCTTCTGTGTGCCGGTCGGCGCAATGGCCGCCGCCGCCGCGCCGATCGCGGGCGCGCTGAAGCCGGGCGTGCTGATCAGCGATGTCGGATCATCCAAGCAGACCGTCGCCCGCGCGCTGGCCGAGGCGCTGCCCGGCGCGGCGATCATCCCGGCGCACCCGGTGGCGGGGACCGAACATTCGGGGCCGGATGCGGGCTTTGCCGCGCTGTTCCGCAAGCGCTGGTGCATCATCACCCCGCCGGCAGATGCCGATCCCGCCCGGCTGGCCGCGCTGTCAGCCTTCTGGGAGGCCCTTGGCGCCAAGGTCGAGGTGATGACCGCCGAGCACCATGATCTGGTGCTGGCCGTCACCAGCCACCTGCCCCACCTGATCGCCTATACCATCGTTGGCACCGCGTCCGACCTTGAGGAAGTGACCCGCAGCGAAGTCATCAAGTATTCCGCCGGCGGCTTTCGCGATTTCACCCGTATCGCCGCATCCGACCCGACAATGTGGCGCGACGTGTTCCTGTCCAACCGCGCTGCGGTGCTGGAAATGCTCGACCGGTTTTCGGGCGATCTGGAAACGCTCAAAACCGCGATCCGCGAAAATGACGGCGATACGCTGTTCGACCAGTTCACCCGCACCCGCGCGATCCGCCGCTCGATCATTGCGGAAGGCCAGGACGATGCCCGGCCCGACTTCGGCCGGAGCGATCATACCGGGGGGTGACTGAGGGCGGTTAACTCAGCAGGAACAGTACCCCGGCCGCAGTCATCACTGCCGTGGCCGCCCAGCCGCCGATCTTCAGCGCACGCGGCAGGGTCAGCCGGCCCATCGCGTGGGGATTGCTGGCCACCAGCATGGTCATCACCATCAGCGGCGGGGCGAGCAGTCCGTTGATTACCGCCGTCCAGTAGAGTGCGCGCATCGGATCAATGTCGAGCAGGTTGAGCGCCACCCCGCCCGCCACCGCCACGGCGATCGCACCATAGAAGGCCTTCGCCTCGCGCGGTTTGCGGTCCAGCCCTTC
>JANLUV010000136.1:0-6982 GCA_031363685.1 Alphaproteobacteria bacterium
GATCCCGCCGACGCCAAGGAATGGGCGCGCCGGTCCGCCCGCGAGGAAGGCCTGCTGGTGGGCATCAGTTCGGGCGCGACGCTGGCGGCGATCGCGCAAAAGCTGAAGGAGCTTCCCGGCGGCAGCCGCGTGCTGGGCTTCAACTACGATACCGGCGAACGTTACCTGTCGGTGCCAGACTTTTTGCCTGAATGAGCGCGCTCGAACCGGTCGACTATCGCGATCGCGGGACGGTGCTGACCGGGTGGCTGGCTCGCCCGGTCGGCACTGCCCGCGCCGCGATCGTGATCTTTCCGACCATCGCGAACATCAACCTGCCGATGGAACGGCGCGCGCGGATGCTGGCCGAGCACGGCTTCGTTGCGCTGATCGCTGATTTCTACGGCGAACCGGTCGAAAGCTTCGAGGCTTCACGCCCGCTGGCGGAAATGCTGCGCGGCGATGTCGATCATTACCGCACCCGCATTTCTGCGGCAATTGCCGCGCTGCGCGGGAACGAAGCGGCGGCCGGGCTGGCGCTGGCCGCGATCGGGTATTGCATGGGCGGGCAGGCCGCGCTCGAAGCCGCGCGCGCGGGTGAGGATCTGGCGTTTGTCGCCAGTTTCCACGGCATTCTGTCCACCGACCGGCCCGCCACTGCCGCCACCCCGATCGCGCCGCGCGTGCTGGTCTGCCACGGAGATGCCGATCCCATGGTCCCGCGCGAACAGGTTCTGGCCTTCTGGGAGGAAATGGACGCAGCCGGGGCGAACTGGCACTTCCACGGCTATGGCGGGGTCAGGCACGGTTTTACCGATCCCGGCAGCGATGCGCGCGGGCTGCCCGCGATCGCTTATGACGCCAGCGCCGACCGCCAGTCGTGGGCGGCGTTGATGAACTTTGCCACCGAAGTTCTGGGCCGCTGACTCGGCCAATGCCGGGCGGACTGCTATATCCAGGCCGAATGAGGCAAGGGCATGTGATCGTGAGCAACGCATCCGACAGACTTTCACCAGCGGCGCGGGAATTGCTGAATCCGCGGCTGGGCGGCGCGCCCGATGTCGTCACTGCCGGCCGCCTGCCGCCGGAAGAGACGCTGACGGTCACCGCAACCCTGCTTGGCAACAAGATCAACACCCGCCCGCTGCTGGCTGATTCGGGCTTTTTGCAAGCAGTGGAAGTGGCCGGGCTGGTCATCGTGTTTCGCCACGGAGTGATGGTCACGTTCGGCAGCGGCGCGGGCGATACCGCTCTGACCGCCGCGCTGCGGACGCATGTCCTCGAACAAGACGACATGGAAGAAACCGAAACCGCGACGGTCCAGGTTGGCCGGGGCGAGAAGGACCGTATCGGCCTTGATGGCGAGATTTTCGTGCCGGATGACCGGATCGAGCGGTTCATGCTGATCGCCACCGTGTTATCGCGAAGCGTGCTGCTGGCCCATGACGAAGTGCTGGTAGCGCAGGCGTTCGAGCAGACCCAGCCGGTGGTCCATGATCTCAAAAACAGCGGCCGCGCCCGCATGCCGATCCGCGAGGTGATGAAGCTGGCCGGATCGGTGCTTGCCGCGCGACACCGCCTGACCGGCACCGCACAGGCAGACGAGCGGCCTGACTTGCTCTGGGATCATCCCGAGCTTGACCGGCTCTATGCCCGGCTCGAGGCCGAATATGAGCTTAAGGAACGGGCCGAGGCGCTGGAGCACAAGTTCGCCACGCTGGGCAACTTTACCGAGGCGCTGCTCGACATCGCGCAGGACAAGCGCGCCGTCCGCCTGGAGGCGGCGATCATTGTGTTGATCATGTTCGAGATCGTGCTGAGCCTGATCTCCATGGCGGGCAGTCTGCAACACTGAACGGCTCGCAACGGGCTTGTCACGCCGTGCCGAACGCCTCTGCCGGCAGTTCCATCATCGCCCCCGCCCCCGCTTCCAGCTTGCGTCGCAGCGCCCCGGCGTCCGGCGTGAACCGCTCGCCGAAATACCGCCCGGTGACCAGCTTGGCCTCGTAGAACGCCTTCTCCGAGGCTCCGCCATCCAGCGCGGCGGCGGCAGCCTTGCCCATCCGCAGCCACATCAGCCCGAGCGCAACGATCCCGGCAATGTGCATGTAGTGATGTGCCCCCGCCCCGGCGTTGTCGGGCTTGGCCATGGCGTTTTGCATCAGCCACATCGTCGCGGCCTTGAGTTCGCCATTGGTCGTTTCGACCCGGCCCGCCAGATCGGCAAGCCGCAGTTCCGCCTTGGCCTCGGCGCATTCCTGGTCGACCTCGGCGAAGAACGCCTGAATCGCGCGGCCCATGTGCGCGGGCAGCTTGCGCCCGACAAGGTCCATCGCCTGCACCCCGTTGGCGCCTTCATAGATCATCGCGATGCGGGCATCGCGGACGAACTGCTCCATCCCGTTTTCGGCGATATAGCCGTGTCCGCCCCAGATCTGCTGCATGTTGGTGGCAACGTCATAGCCCTTGTCGGTGCCGTAGCCCTTGATCACCGGCGTGAGCAGGCCGACCAGATCGTCGGCCAGCTGGCGTTCCTCCTCGCTCGGCGCGGCGTGGGCCAGATCGACCAGCAGCCCGCACCACAGCGCCAGCGCACGCGCGCCTTCGGTGAACGCCTTGGCGTCCATCAGCATCCGCCGCACATCGGGGTGGACGAACAGCGGATCGGCCTTCTCCTGAGGTTCGGCGGGCCCGGTCAGCGCCCGGCCCTGCCGCCGTTCGTGGGCATAAAGCACCCCGTTCTGATAGGCGACTTCGGCCTGGCTAAGGCCTTGTATCCCCACCCCCAGCCGCGCAGCGTTCATCATGATGAACATCGCGGCCAGGCCCTTGTTCTCCTCACCGACCAGGAAACCGGTAGCGCCATCATAGTTCAGCACACAGGTGGCGTTGGCGTGAATGCCCATCTTGTGTTCGATCGCGCCGCACGACACCGCGTTGCGCGCGCCCGGCGATCCATCGGGGTTCAGCAGGAACTTGGGCACGATGAACAGCGAGATGCCCTTGGTCGAATCCGGCGCATCGGGGGTTTTCGCCAGCACGAGATGGATGATGTTGGCCGAAAGGTCATGCTCGCCCGCCGAGATGAAGATCTTGGTCCCGGTGATCGCGAAAGTGCCGTCCGTCTGCGGCACGGCCTTGGTGCGGATCAGGCCCAGGTCGGTGCCGCATTGCGGCTCGGTCAGGTTCATCGTCCCGGTCCATTCGCCGGAAATCATCCTGGGCAGGTACAGCGCCTGCTGCTCGGGAGAACCTTTGGCCAGGATGGCCGAAACCGCGCCATTGGTCAGCCCCGGATACATCGCAAATGCCTGATTGGCCGAACTGAGGAACTCTTCCACCGCAAACCCCAGGACGTGTGGGAGGCCCTGCCCGCCGAACTCGACTGGCTGCGACAGGGTGCCCCAGCCCGAAGCAACAAACTGGTCATAGGCGGCCTTAAACCCCTCCGGCGTGGACACCGTGTTGTCGGCATGGCGGGTGCAGCCTTGCTGGTCGCCCGGCAGGTTGAGCGGAGCCAGCACTTCGGCGGCGAACTTGCCCGCTTCGTCCAGTACGGTTTCGACCAGCTCGGCAGTAGCCGCATCAAACCCGGGCAAGTTGCCGTAACCCGGCAGGTCCAGCACTTCGTTGATGATGAACCGCGCATCGCGTGCGGGCGCCTTGTAGACGGGCATCAAGCCTCTCCTCTCCGGGAAAATTCGGTCTTGGCAGCCTGATCTTGCGGTCAGGCTTTCTTGAGCGGCAATTCCAGCGCCTCGATCTGGGTGATAAAGCCGGTCAGTTCGGCAATCGCCGCGTCCAGATCCTCACGCTGTCTGGTCAGCTGGCCGATCTTTTCCGTGCACCGGATCACCGCGACCCGGCGCTGTTCGACCCGGCCATCGCCGACATCATACAAGTCGATCAGATCGCGCACTTCGGTCAGGCTGAAGCCGACGTTCTTGGCCCGCAGGATCCACGCCAGCCGGGTCCGGTCGCGCTTGCTGTAGATGCGGCTCAGGCCCTGCCGCGCGGGGGCGATCAGGCCCTCCTCCTCGTAAAACCGCAAGGCGCGTGCGGTGATCCCGAATTCTGCGGTCAGATCGGAAATCGTGAACCGGTCGCGGTCCAGCGCGTCGGGACGTTCAACATGGGCACCGCCGTGACGGGAGCGCTGGCGGGCTGGCGAAGCGCTATTGCGGGCAAAGGTTGTGGCCATGCCGTGAACGATAAATCTCGTTTACGTAAACGTCAATCGGCCACCTCCACCAGTCGCGCGCCATCCAGCTTGCGGTAGAAACAGCTCACCGCGCCAGTATGGCAGGTCGGCCCCGCCGGCGTGGCGCGCAGCACCAGCGCGTCCTGATCGCAATCGACCAGGATCTCGGTAACGTTCAGGACGTGGCCGGAACTTTCGCCCTTCATCCACAGCCGCCCGCGTGAGCGCGAATGGAAATGCGCCAATCCGGTTTCCCGCGTAGCGGCCAGCGCTGCCGCGTCCATGAACGCCACCATCAGCACGGCGGCGGAATCGGCATCGACCACCACGGCCGTAAGCAGGCCATTGGCATCGAACCTCGGCAGGAATTCGGTGCCCTGTTCGCGCTGCAGGGCCTCGCTTGCTGGCATTTCGGCGGGCATTTTGGCCAATTCCCTTGGTGCGCAGCGGCGGCGGCGCAGGATTGTTGCAGGATAACCACAGCGCGACACCAAAATCCACCGCTCGCGGTCAACGCGCTTGGCTTTACCGCCGATTCCCACGAGAGAGAACCGCGGTTCAGCAATGAATTGGCCGCCAAAACCGGCGGCGCCAGCAAGAGCGCCTTGGTTCAGGGTAAGACAGGCAGGGTCCCATAAGCGTGGCCCGCCACACATGAGGAATCGGGTGAAGCGATCGTGGGGGCGATCGGTTTGAACTGCGCAAGCAGCACCCATTAGTTTCGTCACGAGGGCGCCCGGAACTTCGGTTCCGGGCGTTTCCTTTTGCCCATCAGGTATGCGGAAGCGCTTCGTCCAGCACGCGGGCGAAGCAGGCGATCACCACCGTGCGTGCGCCGGCCCGTTTCAGCACGCGCACGCAGGCATTGGTGGTGGCGCCGCTGGTCAGCACATCGTCCACCAGCACCACGTTCGCGTCCTTGAGCCGCGCCGCGATCCGAGGATTGAGTGCAATTGCACCGCTCAGCGCCCGCGCCCGCGCCGTGCGGCCCAGCCCGCCGAGCGACGGCGTCGGCTTCGGCCGGATCAGCGCATCGACCAGCAGGTGCCCGCCGCGTGCCCGCACGATCTGGCGGGCCAGCAACGCGGCCTGATTGAACCCGCGTTGCCACAACCGCCAGCGATGCAGCGGCACCGGGATAACCAGCCAGTCCGGCCCGGTGGCGGGCAGGCGCGCCAGGATCAGGCGGGACAGGAACTGCGCGAGCGCAATCCGGTGGCCGTGTTTGAACGTCAGCACCAGCTTGCGCGAAGCCTCGTTGTAAAGCGTGCCCGCCGCGATCCCGTCATGCCGGGGCGGATCGGCGAGGCACGGCGCGCAGATCGCGCCATCGGCGATGCCGTCGGGAAACGGGCGCTGGCACGATGTGCACGATGGTTCGCCCGGAATGGCCAGTCCGCTCCAGCATGCCGCGCACAGTCCCCCTTGCGACGACAGCCCCTCGCCGCACAGCGGACAGCGCGGCGGGAAGACCAGATCGATGATCGGCGCGATGGCGGCAGGCACCTGCATCCGCTCAGCATAAGCGTCGGGGCTGATCCGGCAAGGCTTGCGCTCTGCCCACTGGCGCGGCAAGCGCGGGGGCATGGCCGAACCTTCCGCCCCGCCCTCACCCCCGCTGATCTTCGCGCCCGCCCGCCGCGCCGCCGCGCGCCGCCGGATGATCGCGCTGCAGGCCCGGCGCGGCGCGGCGCGCTATTTGCTGGAAGATGCCGCCGAAGACGTGATGGAACGGCTGGCCTTCCTGCGCCACACTCCCGCGCGCGCGTTAGTGGTAGGCGATCACGCGCGGCTGCTTGATGCCCCCCTGCGTTCGTTGGGGGTCGATGTCAGCCATGCCGATCCCGCGCCCGGCCTTGCACCGCTGATGTTGGACGAGGAACGGCCGTGGCCAGTGGCGGGGTTTGACCTGATCGTCAGCCTGTTCACGCTCGATACGGTCAACGACCTGCCGGGCGCGCTGGTCCACCTTCGCGGCGCGCTGGCGCCGGGCGGACTCGCGCTGGTGACGATACTTGGTGCCGGGAGCCTGCCGGTCCTGCGCGCAGCGATGCTGGAAGCCGATGCCGATCGGCCCGCCCCCCGCGTCCATCCGCAAGTCGATGTGCGCGCGGGTGCGCAGTTGCTCCAGCGCACCGGGTTTGCCGATCCGGTGGCCGACCGCCGGGCGCTGAACGTGCG
The DNA here is from genome assembly GCA_031363685.1 of Alphaproteobacteria bacterium. Classification (GTDB taxonomy): domain Bacteria; phylum Pseudomonadota; class Alphaproteobacteria; order Sphingomonadales; family Sphingomonadaceae; genus Novosphingobium. Next base: position 6,362 of record JANLUV010000136.1, read on the forward strand.
ATACGGAACGCTTGAAGCGCTCGTGGCCGATCTGCGCGCGCAAGGGTTGGGCAATGTGCTGGCCCGCTGCGGCCCGGTGTACGGCAAGGCCGCACACGCCCGCGCCGGCGCCGCGTTTGCTGCGCGCGCCGATGCGGATGGCCGCATCACCGAACGGTTCGAATTGCTGACCCTGTCGGGCTGGCGGCGTTAACTCAGCCCAGTTAGCTCAGCCCAGTTAGCTCAACTTAGCGCAGCCTGCGCTGCTGCCAGCCGCGCGATCGGCACGCGGAACGGCGAGGCGCTGACGTAATCGAGCCCGACTTTTTCGCAGAACGCGATCGAGGCCGGATCGCCGCCATGTTCGCCGCAAATGCCAAGTTTCAGGTCGGGCCGGGTCTTGCGGCCGCGCTCCACCGCCAGTTCAACCAGCTGGCCGACGCCCTCGATATCCAGGCTGACGAACGGATCGCGCGGGTAGATCCCCTGCTCGACATAAGGCGCAAGGAAGCGCGAGGCATCGTCGCGGCTGACGCCCAGCGTGGTCTGGGTCAGGTCATTGGTGCCAAACGAGAAGAACGTGGCTTCCTCGGCGATTTCGCCCGCCATCAGCGCGGCACGCGGCAGTTCGATCATCGTGCC
>JANLUV010000336.1:0-3403 GCA_031363685.1 Alphaproteobacteria bacterium
GTTCCGCTCGAGACCGAGTGAGGTGTGCAGGCGGAACCCCGGGCAACTGCTTGGCAGTGCGGATCGTCAGCGAGGTTTTCACGCTGGCGACGTTGGGCGCAGGGGTCAGCTTGCTGGTCAGGAATTCCTGGAAGCTTTGCAGATCGCGGCTGACGATCTTCAGGATGAAATCGATCTCCCCGTTGAGCATGTGGCACTCGCGCACTTCGGCGAGCCCCTTCATGTGATCTTCGAACTGGCGGAGCGATTCCTCGGCCTGACTTTTCAGCGAAACGAGCGCGAAGACGGTGATCGCATAGCCCAGCTTCGCCGCGTCCAGTTCGGCGTGATAGCCCTTGATGACGCCGGCTTCCTCGAGCGCGCGGACCCGGCGCAGGCACGGCGGCGCGGTCAGCCCGACGCGCGCGGCCAGTTCCACGTTGGTCATCCGGCCTTCGTCCTGCAACTCGGCCAGCAGCCGGCGATCGATCTGATCAAGGTTGGCCATCTGCCGAATCCATGGTTGCCGAATCCGTAATCGATCGAATTCGGGTTATGGACCTCGTTCTGCGCGTCACTTGCGTGATTCGGCAACATTCGACGGCCCTGTTGCCCAAGACTATAATTTTATTATCCACAAACGCAATCGTCCCGCTTTGCAACGGCGGCATTGCGGGCGCTTCCCGAAGTGTAACAAGCTGCTAAGTCCTGCTGCTGCAAAGGGGCGCGAGGGCGATTCCGCCGCGCCCGTCCGGAGACCTGATGTACGTCGATGATCGCCTTGCCACGGTGCTGAATGCCCGCGCCGACGGCAAGGTCGCGATGCGCATCCAGTACCGGCAATTGCTCGATCTGGTCGGTACCAGCCCGGCCGACGCGCGGGGTGACCTGCTCGACGCAGCGCACTTGCGGCTGGGCGAACTGGCCCGCGCGATCCCGACGGACGAACGCGCCCGGATGCTGACCGAACCCGGGGTGCGCCTGCGCAATCCCCGGCTGGTGGCGGACCTGTCGGACGATCACCCTGCGGTTGCGCTGGCCGCGATCCGGGCGGCGCGGCTGAACGAGGATCAATGGCTCGATCTGGTGCCGGCGCTGCCGCTGGCGGCGCGCGGGCTGATCCGCCACCGCCGCGATCTCGGCCCGGCCATGGAGGCGCGGCTGGAGCAACTCGGCATCGCCGATCGCGGTCTGCCCCCGGCCGGTATGGCTGCCCAGGCCCAGCCAGAAGCCGTTCTCAGCCCCGGCCCGGCCGCCGCCCCACCCGTTACCGACAATATTCTCCACCTCACCCCGCGCGACGAGGCCCCTGCCGGGATCGCCGCAGCGCGCGCCGCCGCCGCTGCGCCGGGGGGAGGTCAAGCGGCCGAAGGCGACGGGATCGGCGCGATCGTTCGCCGGATCGAGGCGTTCCGCAAGAACCGCGAAGCCGCCGAGGCGCTGCGCCCGGCGAACGATGCCCCGCGCCTGCCGCTGGGCGAAAACGATGATGAGCGCGACGCGGACGGCCTGCATGGCCCGCGCGCATTTGCCTTTGCCACCGATAGCGCCGGGCGGATCGGCTGGGCCGACCCGGCGGTTGCCGGAATGGTCTGCGGAATGCTGCTTCCGTCGGTCGCTGCAGCGCCCGGCACCGCACCCGCATTTGCCCCTACCTTTGCCGAGGTTTTCCGCCGCCGCCAGCCGATCCGCGCCGCGTATCTGACGCTGGATGGTGCTGCGGCAATCGCCGGACAGTGGCAGGTCGATGCCGGACCGGAGTTCGACGGCGCGGGCCATTTCACCGGCTATGTCGGCCGCTTCCGCCGACCAGCCCCGCACCTGAAGTCACCACCGCAAAGTCCCGAGGCGGACCGGATCCGCCAGATCCTGCACGAACTGCGCACGCCGGTGAACGCGATCCAGGGCTTTGCCGAGATGATCCACCAGCAACTATTGGGCGCCGCGCCGCACGAATACCGGGCACTCGCTGCCAGCATCGCCGCCGATGCGGCCCGGATGCTGGCGGGGTTCGATGAATTGGACCGGCTCGCCCGGCTGGATAGCGGCGCGTTGCAGCTTGATCCGGGCGAAACCGATTTCGCCATGGTCATCGCCGGGATCGTCCACCAGCTGGAACCGCATACCGCCGCGCGCAGCAGCGGCTTCACACTGGCGGCGGATCAGGGTGATCTGCTGGTCCCGCTCGCTTTGGCCGAGGCCGAACAGTTCGCGTGGCGTCTGCTCGCAACACTGGCCAGCGCGGCGCGGCCCGGCGAAACCATCGCGCTTGAATTGCGCCGTGACGATTCGGCGATCGTGCTGGCCGCCGCACTGCCCGCAGCGCTTGCTCATCTTGATGACCTGTTCGACGCTGCACCGCCTGCCGGTGCCCAGGCGTTAAGCGCCGGGGTGTTCGGCACCGGCTTCGCCTTGCGGCTGGCCGCAGCCGAAGCACGGGCGGCCGGCGGCCGGCTCGATCTGGGCGATGGAGGATTGCGCGTCGTGCTTCCGGCCTGCGCCGCTGGCAACGCGGTGGACTCGGCGCTTGCCGCAGGCTTCCAAACCCCTCCCCCCGACACCACGGCGTCGGCGCGCTGAGCCGTGGCGATGGAGGTCAACGGACTGACCGGGCACCGAATTACCGATCTGCCGACCGAGCAGGATTTTGTCAGGTTCCGAGCGGATTTTGGCCAGCGCTTCATCGTGACCGTCGATACCGAGGAAGAGTTCGACTGGCGCCAACCCTTGCGCGCCAGCGGGCACACCCTCCATTCGGTGTCGCGGCTGGCGAAATTTCAGGAATTCTGCGAAGGCCAGGGCGTGGCACCGGTCTACCTGGTGGATTATCCCGTCGCGACCTCGGCGCTCGCGGGCGATTTGCTGCGCGGTGCCGTCGCCGCTGGAACGGCCGAGATCGGTGTCCAGCTGCACCCATGGGTCAGTCCGCCGTTCGACGAAGAAGTCAACGAGTACAACAGTTTCGCGGGAAACCTCCCGCCGCAACTGGAGGAGGCCAAGTTCCTCAAGCTGCGCGACGCGATTGCCGCCAATTTCGGACAGGCGCCGCAAATCTATCGTGCCGGCCGATATGGCGTAGGGCCAAATACGGCCGCGCTGCTGCGCGCCAGCGGCATTGCCATCGACACCTCGGCGCGGGCCCGGTTCGACTACAGTTCGACCGGCGGCCCCAACTTTCGCGATCTGCCGGTGCGGCCGTGGTGGATCGATCAACCCGGCGGCCTGATGGAACTGCCGCTGACCACCGTGTTCTGGGGCCTGCTGCGCCAGCATGGGCATTGGCTCTATCCCAAGCTCTGGCGCGTGCCGCAACTGCGCGGGCTGCTTGCACATGTCGGCCTGCTCGAACGCATCCCGCTGACGCCCGAAGGGGTGACCCGGGTGGAAGTTGCGCGCGGCATCGACATCGCGATCGATGACGGGC
>JANLUV010000338.1:0-3670 GCA_031363685.1 Alphaproteobacteria bacterium
AACAAGATGGACCTGGTCGATTACAGCCAGGCCGTATTCGATCAGATCGTGGCCGATTACACCGCCTTAGCCCGTAGCATCGGGATCGAAAGCTTCGTCGCCATACCGATTTCCGGCTTCAAGGGCGATAATATCACCGCGCTGTCGGACAACACCCCGTGGTATCGCGCCCCGGCCTATTTCGGCTGCGCGCTGATCGATCACCTCGAAACGGTCGAGGTCAATGCCTCGATCGACGCGGAACAGCCGTTCCGCCTGCCGGTCCAGTGGGTCAACCGCCCGAACCTTGATTTCCGGGGCTTTTCAGGCCTGATCGCGACCGGCTCGGTCAAGCCGGGCGATCCGGTGCGGGTCCTGCCCAGCGGCAAGACCAGCACGGTAACCCGTGTGGTAACGATGGATGGAGACCTTGACGAAGCCGTCGCCGGCCAGTCCGTCACGGTCTGCTTCGCCGACGAGATCGACTGTTCGCGCGGCAACGTGATTTCCGTCGCCGACAACCCGCCGCAAGTGGCCGACCAGTTCGAAGCCACGCTGGTGTGGATGAATGACGAGCCGCTGCATGTCGGCCGGGCCTATTGGCTCAAGCTCGGCACGCAGCTGGTCTCCGCCACTGTCCAGCAGCCAAAATACGCGGTCAACGTCAACACGATGGAACACATCGCGGTCAAGACGCTCGATCTCAACGCCATCGGCGTGGCCGAGCTGATCACCGACAAGCCGATCGTGTTCGAACCTTATGCGGACAACCGCACGCTGGGCGGCTTCATCCTGATCGACAAGCTGACCAACGCCACGGTTGCGGCGGGCATGCTGCACTTCTCGCTGCGCCGCTCGCAGAACGTCCACTGGCAGGCGCTCGACATCAGTCGCGAAGCGCATGCTGTCTTGAAGAACCAGAAGCCCGCCGTGCTGTGGTTCACCGGCCTGTCCGGTTCGGGCAAATCGACCATCGCCAACCTCGTCGAAAAGAAGCTGCACCGGATGAACCGGCACACCTTCCTGCTCGATGGTGACAACGTGCGTCACGGGCTCAACAAGGATCTTGGTTTCACCGAGGCGGACCGGATCGAGAATATCCGCCGCGTCGGCGAAGTCGCTCGGCTGATGGCCGATGCCGGCCTGATCGCGATCACCGCGTTCATCAGCCCGTTCCGGGCCGAGCGCGAGATGGTGCGCGGGCTGCTTTCGGAGGGTGAGTTCTTCGAGGTGTTCATCGACACCCCGCTCGCCGTCGCGGAAGCGCGCGATGTGAAGGGCCTGTATAAAAAGGCGCGTGCGGGCCAGCTCAAGAACTTCACCGGGATCGACAGCCCGTATGAGGCGCCGGTGAACCCCGAGCTGCGGATCGATACCACGCGGATGACGCCCGAAGCGGCCGCGACACTGATCGTCGATACGCTGCTGGGCGACGCCTGATGGGGATGACCGACGCCGAACTGGCGGCGCACCTGGCCGACGTGGCCGGGCGCCTGCTGCTCGAAGTGCGGGCGTCGGGCATGCTGTCGGCCACGGCGCTGGGCAAGGCTGGTGACGCCACCGCCAACGAATTCCTGTGCCACGCGCTTGGCGAGCAGCGCCCGGATGACGGATTGCTCTCCGAAGAAAGCAAGGACACGCCGGCACGCTTGGCCAAACGCCGGGTGTGGATCATCGATCCGGTCGACGGCACCCGCGAATATGGCGAGGAACGCGCCGACTGGGCGGTCCATGTCGGGCTGGCGATCGATGGCGTGCCGGTGCTGGGCGCGGTCGCGCTGCCGGGTATGGGGCCGGGTGCGGGCATAGTGCTGCGCAGCGACGCGCCGCTCGTGGTCCCGCCCGCGCCGGACCGCCTGCGCATGGCGGTCAGTCGTACCCGTCCAGCCCGTGAAGCCACCCACATCGCCGGACGGATCGGCGCCGAACTGGTGCCGATGGGCTCGGCCGGGGCCAAGGCGATGGCAGTCATACTCGGGCAGGCGGACATCTACCTCCATTCCGGCGGCCAGTACGAATGGGACAACTGCGCGCCGGTCGCCGTCGCGCTGGCCCACGGCCTGCATTGTTCGCGGATCGACGGCAGCCCGCTGGTCTACAACCAGGCCGATACCTACATGCCCGATCTGCTGATCTGCCGGACGGAACACGCCGCGCAGATGCTGGCCGAAGTCGCGCTGATCGACGGATAAGTCGCGGTTTTGCCGCAGCCCCGGCACCCCCGCTTGCGCGGTGGCGCGGTGCTGTGCGATGCTCCCTCCAGGCGGCCGGTAACGGGCCGCAGAAAAGGGTTTGGCTGATGACGGTGACCGCATGATTCGCGGCAGCATGCAGGATTGGCCGCTGCTGGTCGGCACGATCATCGATCATGCCGAACGGGTGCATGGCACCCGCGAAGTGGTCACCCGCTCGGTCGAAGGGCCGATCCACCGCACCACGTATGCGCAGATCGCCCGGCGCAGCCGGCAGTGCGCGGCGGCGCTCAACCGGCTCGGCATCACGCCCGAGGACCGCGTGGCCACGCTGGCGTGGAACACCTGGCGCCATCTGGAGGTGTGGTACGGCATCACCCACCTCGGCGCGGTCTACCACACGCTTAACCCGCGCCTGTTCGATGAACAACTGGCGTGGATCATCAACGACGCGGACGACAAGGTTCTCCTCGCCGACCTGACGTTCGTGCCGATCCTCGAACGGCTGCACGACAGCTGCCTTCAGGGCCGCACGCTGGTGATCCTGACCGACCGGGCGCACATGCCCGCCAGCCCGCTCGACCTGCTGTGCTACGAAGATTTGCTCGCCGCCGAGGCTGACGATCTGCCCCGCGCCAAACTGGCCGAAACCGCGCCATGCGGGCTGTGCTATACGTCCGGCACCACCGGCAATCCCAAGGGCGTGCTTTATTCGCACCGCTCCAACGTGCTCCACGCGCTGCTCACCAATGGCGCCGACGTGATCGGCATGGGCGCGAAGGACGTGGTGGTGCCGATCGTGCCGATGTTCCACGCCAACGCCTGGGGCATCGCCTTTTCCGCGCCGATGGTCGGCGCCAAGCTGGTCATGCCGGGCGCGCGGATGGACGCGGAAAGCATCTGCGACCTGATGAGCGCCGAGGGCGTCAACATCGCTGCCGCTGTACCGACGGTGTGGATCGACGTCATCGCCCGGCTGCGCGAAAAGGGCGTCGGCATGCTGCAGCGCGTGGTGATCGGCGGGGCGGCCGTGCCGCGCTGGATGGCCGAGGCGCTCGATGATCTGGGCGTGCAGCTGTGCCAGGGCTGGGGCATGACCGAGATGAGCCCGCTCGGCACCACCACGGCCGACCGTCCCGGGATGGAGGATTTCACGCGTGAGCAGCGGATCGATTTCGCCCTGAAACAGGGCGTGCCGTTTTACGGCGTCGAAGGCAGCGGTTTCAACTACGCCGCCTACCGCGAAGGCGTGCTGGGCGTCGCGTTCCGGCGCTTCTACAACATTCCGGCCTGGCTGCCAATGACAGGCTGCCCGTTTTGCGTCCGCTACTGCGGGCAGGTGCGCTGCCCAAGGTAGGCGCCGCCGGCCGCCAGCGCGAAAAATAGTCATCAAATCGGCGTTTCACGCAATGCACACGCCCACAAGCAGCTATAAAAAATATAGTAAACGGTTCAGCGTTCAATAGTGACGATGTGCGCTTGAATCTTGCCGTCCACGG
>JANLUV010000348.1:0-5197 GCA_031363685.1 Alphaproteobacteria bacterium
CCATCGCCCGGCCGACGATGAACAGATAACCGTCGGCCATGTAACCCATGTCGCCGGAGTCGAGCCAGCCTACGACCAGGAAGGCCTCGGTCGCTTCCGGATCGCGGAAATAGGAATGCATCACCGACGGTCCCTTGCACCAGACCTTGCCGATATGATGGTCGGACAGGCCCAAGCCGCGTTCGCCGCGGATTTCCACCGCCATGTCGCGCACGTGTTTGCCGCAGTTGACGATCGCGCGGTAGCGGGCCGGGCGCGCCAGGTCGCGCGGGCAGCCCGACAGGCGCTCTTCCTCGACCAGTTCGACGCGGATGCCCTCGCCGGGCGGCATGATCGTCACCGCCAGTGTCGCTTCGGCCAGCCCATAGCTGGGCAGGAACGCCCCGGCCTTGAACCCGGCATCGGCAAAGGCATTGACGAAGCCCTGCATCACGTCGGGCCGGATCATGTCGGCGCCGTTGCCGGCGATCCGCCAGCGCGACAGGTCGAACCGCTGGTCGACCTGGGTCTGGCTGGAAATGCGGCGGGCGCAGATATCGTAGCCGAACGTGGGCGAATACGAAATCGAGTTGCCCGGGTTGCGGCTGATCATGTCCAGCCAGGCCAGCGGACGGCGGGCAAAATCCTCGGTCTTGAGGTAATCGGCCGAGACCTGGTTGGCGATCACCGAGAGGAAGCAGCCGACCAATCCCATGTCGTGATACCACGGCAGCCACGAGATGCAGCGGTCCTGCGGGGCCAGTTCCATGCCGTGGCCATGGCCTGCCAGGTTGTTGAGCAGCGCCTCGTGAGTCACGGCGACACCGTGCGGGAAGCGGGTCGACCCCGAAGAATATTGCAGATAGCAGATCGCGTCGGGCCGGGCTTCGGGCAGCGCACAGTCGGGATCGGGCGTGGCGAGGAAATCCTGCCAGGCAATTGCCTCGCACGATTCGGCAACTTGCGCCTGCCGGGCGGCGGCCGCTGCGGCCATGTCGGCGATCTCGGCCGGGAAGAACAGGATGGTGGGATCGGAACTGCCGAGTTGGACGATCAGTTGCTCGATATAGTTTTCCTTGCCGCCAAAGCTGGTCGGCAGCGGCAGCGGCACCGGCCAGGCCCCGGCATAGATCGTGCCGCAGAACAGCGCCGCGAATTCCGGGCTGGTTTCGGCGATCAGCGCAATTCGGTCTTCCGGCTGCACCCCGTGGGCGACCAGCCGGCGGGCAACCGCCAGCGCATCCTCGCGCAGTTCGGAATAGGGATAGACCCGCGCCAGGGTGCCCCGGGCATCGTGGAAATTGAGCCCGCGTTTGCCGCTGGCAGCATAATCCAGCGCTTCGCAGAATGTCCGAAAGTCGGCAAACCGGCGCGGCAGTGAATCTTCATTCGGAGTCGGCACCAGCATGGCGGCGGTGTCGTTCATGTGCGAGAACCCGTCTGTTGTTGTCGCCTGCGTCGTCTCAGGAGGTCAGACCCGATGCCAGACCCGATGAATGTCCCAGGCTGAACCCTGCATGGCTGCGCGAACCCCCCGGTACACACTGCCCGGTTCAAACCGGATACCCCCAATCCTTAACGACTGTGGCACGAATAAGGCCGAATGACATCGCCTCCAAGACAGAAACGATCACTCCGGCCGATCGATGCCGCGCGTCTGGATGAGTTGGCGCTCGCCTACGTCGCCCGATTCGCGGCGAGCGCGGCTAAACTCGAAAGCTACCTGAAACGCAAGCTGCGTGAACGCGGGTGGGCCGGCGAAGGGGAGCCGGACGTTAACGAATTGGTCGCCCGTCTCGTCCGTGCGGGCTATATCGACGATGCCGCTTACGCCCGGGCAAAGGCGGGCACCATGCGTCGGCGTGGGCTGGGTGAACGGCGCGTGGACCAGGCTCTGAACGCCGCCGGGGTCGCTGCGGACCATCGCGAGGAGGTGCGCGCGGGCGAGAGTGAGCAGCGCCGCGCCGCGCTGGTGTTTGCCAAAAGGCGCCGGCTCGGGCCGTTCGGGGCGGTCGATTTTACCGGGCTGGACCGGGCTGCGCGCGAAAAGCAGCTTGCGGCGGTGCTGCGCGCGGGCCATCGGCTCGATCACGCGCGGGCCGTGATTCAGGCGCGCGACAGCTCGGCTGCGCAAAGCTGGGCCGAGGAATATGACGCGGACGACGCGGCGGAGGATCTGGGATGCGCCTGAAGCACTTGTGGCCGGACAACGCGATGTCGAAAACCACAATGATTGCGGCGTTGCTGGCGCTGGCCGCCTGTTCGCCCGGCCATGCCGACAGCGCGGCGCAGGCGCAGGCAGCCCAAGGCGCCCCGGCCAGGCTCCATCCGATTTCGAACATGCCGGTCGTCCCGCTGACCGTAACCGGCGCAAAGGGCGTGCATGTGTTCCAGGTTGAAGTGGCGCGCAGTTTCGCCGAACAGGAAAAAGGCCTGATGTTCCGGACCTTCATGGGCGCGGACGAGGGCATGGTGTTCATCCGCACGCCGCCGGATCGCGCGCAGTTCTGGATGAAGAACACCGTCATCCCGCTCGACCTCATCTTCGTCGACGCGGACCACCGCATCCTCAACATCGCGGCCAACGCGGTACCTTATGACGAAACGCCGCTGCCGGCGGCCGGCGTGGCTGCGGCGGTGCTGGAACTGAACGGCGGGCGCGCGGCCGAACTCGGCATTGCGGCGGGGGACGAGGTGAAGTGGTAAGTGGTCCAGTGGTTAATCGGGAATTGTGCGTGACGGCGCAACGCCCCTTGCCGCCGCACCCCGATTTCCGCTAGGCGCCAAGGCCATGGGAATCCTGTCCAAGATCTTCACCTGGTGGGACGGCGCCACCATTGGCACCATGCTCGACAGCGCGCGCCACGGCGAGCAGGTCGGCACCGACGCGCACGGCAACACGTATTACCGGGCGCGGAAGCCATTCCCCAAGGGGCACCCCCGGGTCGGGCAGGAACGCCGCTGGGTGATCTACGTCGGCGCCAACGATGCCAGCAACGTGCCGGCCGAATGGCATGGCTGGCTCCACTCGACGTTCGATGGCGTGCCGGAAAGCTTCCTGCCGCCGCCGCGGATCTGGGAGGTTGATTACACCCCCAACGCCACCGGCACCGCGCAGGCCTACCGGCCGCAAGGTGCGCTGGAAAAGGGCGGCGTGCGCGCCAAGGCCACCGGCGATTACGAGTCCTGGTCGCCGGACGCCTGAGACGATGCGCTGGGCACTGGCCCCGATCTGCAAAACGGCGCTCCCGGTGATCGTGCTGGTCCTTGCCGGGTGCCGCAGTGAGCCAAATGATCCCGTCGCGGAAGCGACCAAGATGCCTGCCAGCATGGCCACCGTCGGCGTCGCACGCAATGTCGTTGAAAGTGGGTACGGCACCCCGGTGAAGGACCGGGTCGCCACACTTGGCCTGCTCAACAAGCGCAACAACATCGAGCAGGATCTGGTGATGAGGGTCGGCGAATCGCGCCGGGTCGGCAACGTCATCGTCAAACTGGCCAATTGCGAAAAGACCATGCCGTGGGAAGATCCGCCGGAAACCGGCGCGTTTGTGCAGGTCCTGGTAGAGGAACGCGCCAGCACCGACAAGCCGCTGGGCTGGCACAAGGTCTTCTCCGGCTGGCTGTTTAGGAACTCGCCGTCGGCCAACGTGGTCGAACACCCGATCTATGACGTGTGGGTCAAGGACTGCGCGATGAAGTTCCCGGGCGAGGAAGAAGATCCCGCCGCGTTTGCATCGTCCAGCAGCGCAGCAAAGCCTTCCGGCAAGCCGAGTGCTACGCTGGCACCCGCCGTCGCACCCGCCGTCGCACCGCCGCCCGCCGCCGCCCCTGACGGCGCAGATGCGCCGGTGGTCGAGGACGGCGCGCGCTGATTCGGCGGCTGTGGGATCGGCCGCTGTGCGTCGCGCAACAGCTTGAGATAGCGGGCCTGCGGAATCTCGATCGCCCCGAGCGCGGCGAGATGATCGGTCATGAACTGGCAGTCGAGGAGCTCGCAGCCCGCGCGGCGCAGCGCGGCAACCAGCCACGCCAGCGCCACCTTCGAGGCATCGGGCACGCGGCTGAACATCGATTCGCCGCAGAACACCCGGTCGAACCCGACCCCGTAAAGCCCGCCGACCAGTTGTGGCACGCCATCTTCGCCAGCTTGCCAGCATTCGATCGAGTGCGCCTGCCCTTCGGCGTGAAGCGCGCGGTAGCTGGCGGCGATACGGCCGCTGATCCAGGTATCGGCGCTCTCGCGGCGGGGCGCGGCACAGCCGTTCACTACCGCCTCGAACGCTGCGTTGCAGGTCACGGTGAAGCGCCCCCGCCGCAAGGTGCGGGCCAGCGAGCGCGAGCAGCAGAACCCGCCCAGCGGCAGGATTCCGCGCAGTCGCGGTTCGACCCAGAACACTTCCGGATCGTCACGGCGATCCGCCATCGGGAAGATCCCGCTGCGATAGGCGAGCATGAGGAGCTGGCTATCGATGACTTGGCCCGGCGTGTGCACCCGCCGATTCTAGCGCGAAAAGCGCCGCGCGGCAAAAGCTTGCGGCGAAGCACCGGCTATCGGGACCACGGCGTACGCGGCGCGGGCCGGATTGCGGCTTTTGGACGCTTGCCATCGTGCGCGTGGGCCTTTAGAGGCCGCCTGCCCGCAGGAGTGTAGCTCAGTTGGTAGAGCATCGGTCTCCAAAACCGAGGGCCGTGGGTTCGAGTCCCTCCACACCTGCCAGTTTTCCCGTTTACATCGCCACTGCAATGGCTGTGCAAGTGCTGCGGACGGCCGGTTATCGGCCGCAGTATCCATTGTTTACGTTGTCGGCACCCCGCAGCACGGGGCTTTGGTGTTGCGACGCAGCAGAAATGCGGTGTCGTGACAGTGCCTGTAGCTAAACTGCAATCGCCCCGTCACAATTGACCGTCAGAGCTTGGCCCTCGGTGACCTACGGGAAACTACCTGCTGTCGGCAGATTCTTCGTTGGGGTAGCCCGTCGGCCGCCCGGCAGCGCCGGTTTCGTACAATGGCCGGTTTGATATCTTAAAGGATTGGGGCATGAAACTCGCCAGCCTTGGCAGCCGCATCATGTTGGGCTGTTCGTTCATTGCGCTAACGGCGGCCGTCGCCGGTTGTGGCAATGGGCCTGCTCCGTCCAGCACGCCGACACCCGCGCCAACCCCAACCCCGACTCCAACCCCAACCCCAACCCCAACCCCAACCCCGACTCCAACC
>JANLUV010000065.1:0-2025 GCA_031363685.1 Alphaproteobacteria bacterium
CCGCCATCGACGTTGATCGTCTGGCCGGTGATATAGCTGGCGTCGGGCGACATCAGAAAGGCGACCGCCGCGGCCTGCTCCGCTGGAAACCCGCGCCTGCCCATCGGGATCGCGCTGGCAGTATAGTTGGCCTTCAATTCCTCGAGCGATATCCCGGCAACCCGGGCCCGACGCTTCATGGTGCCGTCAAGCATATCGGTATCGACCGATCCGGGGCAAACGCAGTTCACCCGGATGCCGTCCTTCGCCAGTTCCAGCGAGAGTTGCTGCGTCAGCCCGATCACGCCGAACTTGCTGGCGCAGTAGCCACCGAAGTTGGCAAAGCCAAAGCGCCCCGCCAGTGACGAGATGTTCACGATCGCCGCCGGCTTGCCGTGGGCCAGCATCGCGCGGGCCGCAGCCTTGCAAGTGTGGTAAACCCCGTTTAGATTGACGTCGATTGTGGCGTACCACAGGTCGTCTGACATCTCGACGATCGGCGCTGCCGCCGCTTCACTGGCGATACCGGCATTGTTGACCAGACCCGTCAACGGCCCAAGCACCCGTTCTCCCTCCGCGACGCACGCCGCGACTTCTCCGGGTTTCGTCACATCGCAATCGAGCGCGAGCGCGTTGCGTCCCATCGCGTGGATTTCGTCGGCTACCGATTCCGCGCCGCGCCAGCCTTCGGCCTGCTCGTGAGCCGGGAATTGCGACGGATCGCGCTTGATCGCCGTGACGAGAACATCGGCGCCATCTTCGGCGAGCCGCAGCGCAATCGCTCGTCCGATCCCGCGTTTTCGGCCTGCGCCGGTCACCCAGACGACCATACCATCGAGCTTGCTCATCATATTCTCCCGTTGTTCAAAATCGCGGCAGGCGCGGCGCGGCTCAGCCGTAGTCTTTCCATTCGACCAGAATGCCGTTTTCATCAAAGCTGTGTACGCTGCACAGCTTGAACCGGATCGCCTCGCCCGCGCTGCCGAACCCGGGGACATCGGCGGTGAGCGTGCCGCCCCACCATGCCTCCCGCATGACGACGTTGCCAACCGCCTGCAGGCGTTCGGGTGTGCCGAAATGGCTGTTGGGCATCAGCCCGCCGGAGAACGTCTCGATCGCAGCCATCAGGTCATCGGCCGAACTGACTGCGAAGCCGCGGTTGAAATGGGCCATGTCGATTGTGGGCGACACCATTTCGCGCAAGGCCGCGAAATCCTTGGCGTTGTAGGCGGCAACCAGCCGGTCGGACGCAGCAACGAAATCGGTCATGTTGTCTCTCCCGCTTTACGCGAAGCCCTGCTTATGCGGCGTCGCGCCGTTCCGTAACGTCCCACACCAAGGTGTACGGCGTGACCGTCTGGTTAATGCCGCCCGCGTAGGAAATGACCGTGCCGGGAGCGAGTGCGAAGTCGGGAATGCGCTTGAGCCATTCCTCCAGCAGCACGCGCATTTCGAGCCGCGCCAGATGCGCGCCCGGACACAAATGGACGCCCTTCCCGAAGCTGGTCAGATTGGAAAGTCGGCGATCGAGGTCCACTTCCAGAGGATTCTCGAACTGCTCGTCATCCAGGCCGTGGAGCACGGTCGGCGCCAGGACCATATCGCCCTTGATCAGCCGGACGCCCTCAAAGTCCTGATCGTGCCGCACCTCGCGGGCATCGGCCACGATCGGGAAGCGGCGCAGGAATTCCAGCACCGCCTTGGGTATCTGGTCCGGATTGGCCGCCAGCCGGTGACGAAACTCGGGATTCCGGGCAAGGTACAGCATCACGAAGCCCATGAAGTTCAGCACCGTGTCGAGCCCCCCGACCAGTACCTGCACGGCCAGGTTCGATGCTTCCTCGTCCGTAAGGGCGCGGCCGTTGACCTGGCCATCGACGATGCCGCTCAACAGATCGTCAAGCCCTTTGCCGCGCCGCTCCTGGATGATCGGGCGCAGATAGTCCTGGAACGCGGTGGTGACGTCCGGCAACTCCATCTTGCCGTCGGGCCGGGTGTACTGGTCGGCCAGATACTTGAGTTTGGGCAGGTCGGACCACGGCAGTT
>JANLUV010000413.1:0-1773 GCA_031363685.1 Alphaproteobacteria bacterium
GTTCCGCGAACAGCACGCGCAGGTACTGGGCGCGCAGCGGCACTGCAAGGTTGAGCAGCTTCTCGATCGCGAGGACGTAGCTGTATTCCATCGCCAGCGGCGAGCAGTAATCCAGCCGGTCGAAATAGGGCAGCGCCTGCAGGTAGGTCTTGTGCTCGATCAGCTTTTCGGTGCCGCGATGGAGCAGGCCGATGTGCGGATCGATCCGCTCGATGATCTCGCCGTCAAGTTCCATCACCATGCGCAGCACGCCGTGCGCCGCCGGGTGCTGCGGCCCGAAGTTGATCGTGTAGTTGGTAATGACCTCGTCGCCTGTGGTGGGCGACTGTTCGAGTGAGAAGCTCATGCCTTGCCTCCCTGCGCGCCGCCGTCTGCCGCCTTTTCATCGCCCGGCAGCACGTAGTTCGCGCCTTCCCACGGGCTCATGAAGTCGAACGAGCGCAGATCCTGCGCCAGCTTGACCGGTTCGTAGACGACGCGCTTGTC
This sequence comes from Alphaproteobacteria bacterium, assembly GCA_031363685.1. Lineage (GTDB taxonomy): Bacteria > Pseudomonadota > Alphaproteobacteria > Sphingomonadales > Sphingomonadaceae > Novosphingobium. Next base: position 487 of record JANLUV010000413.1, read on the forward strand.
CTCCTCGGAATAGCGCAGTTCGACGTACCCGGTCAGCGGGAAATCCTTGCGCTGCGGATGGCCTTCGAAGCCATAGTCGGTGAGGATCCGGCGCAGGTCCTGGTTGCCGGCGAAGATCACGCCGTACATGTCGTAGACTTCGCGTTCGAGCCAGCCGGCCACCGGCCACAGCGTGGTCACGGTCGGCACCGGGGTATCCTCGGCGGCGGCCACCTTGACCATCAGGCGGTGGTTCCGCGTCACCGACAGCAGCATGTAGACGACTTCGAAGCGTTCGGGGCGCGAGGGATAATCGACCCCCGCGATCTCCATCAACTGCTGGTATTCGTGTTCGTCGCGCAGCAGCCGCAGCGCCTACTCGATCCGGTCACGCCCGACCGTGATGACGATTTCGCCGTATTCTTCCTTGCTGCCGACAACCATGTCGCCGAGCGCGCCGACCAGCGTGCCAAGCAGGCCTTCGGCAGCCACGATGCGGGGTGCGGAATGCAGGACAGTCATGCGCTTTCCCTCAACGCTCGATCGTGCCGACGCGGCGGATTTTCCGCTGCAACTGCATCACGCCGTACAGCAGCGCCTCGGCAGTCGGCGGGCAGCCCGGGACATAGATGTCCACCGGCACGATCCGGTCACAGCCGCGCACCACGGAATAGCTATAGTGATAATAGCCGCCGCCGTTGGCGCAGCTGCCCATCGAAATCACGTATTTCGGTTCCGACATCTGGTCGTAAACCTTGCGCAGCGCCGGGGCCATCTTGTTGCACAGCGTACCGGCCACGATCATCACGTCCGACTGGCGCGGCGACGCGCGCGGGGCGGCGCCGAAGCGTTCCATGTCATAACGCGGCATGTTCACGTGGATCATCTCGACCGCGCAGCACGCCAGGCCGAAAGTCATCCACCACAACGAGCCGGTGCGGGCCCACTGGAACAGCTCCTCGGTGCTGGTGACGAGGAAGCCCTTGTCGGACACTTCGCTGTTCAGGCCATCGAAGAACGACCGGTCGGGGACGATAAGCGGACCATTTGCGGCGGGATTGGCAAGCATGTTGTTCATTCCCAGTCCAACGCCCCTTTTTTCCAGGCATAGGCATAGCCGATGACCAGTTCGCCCAGGAACACCATCATCGCCACCCAGCCAGTCCACCCGGTTTCCTTCAGGCTCACCGCCCAGGGAAACAGGAACGCCGCTTCCAGATCGAACACGATGAACAGGATCGCGACGAGGTAGAACCGCACGTCGAACTGGCTGCGCGGATCCTCGAACGCGGGGAACCCGCATTCGTA
>JANLUV010000414.1:0-7002 GCA_031363685.1 Alphaproteobacteria bacterium
TGGAGCGGGTGAAGGGAATCGAACCCTCGTCGTAAGCTTGGGAAGCTTCTGCTCTACCATTGAGCTACACCCGCAGACCCGCACAAAACCTAGGTTTCGCTCACGAGCGTTGCCAGCGGTTTACAGCCCGGTGTACAAACCGCTCCGCAAGCGCGCCGCGATTGCCATATTCACGGCCCCTTGGTCAACATATGTTCTGCGGATACCGGCGGCCAGCCATGGCTTGGGCGGGGTCGGGCAATTCCTGACCGTCTTGGCGGGCGGCTGCGGGACCGGTGTCAGATCGGCCTTGATGGAGAGAGCACTGATGACGTTTGAATCCGTAACCAGCACGATGGAGGCCTTCGCCGTCGAACACGACAATCGCCACGTGCTGCGCAGCGAAGCCCACGCGCGCGAAGCGTTTGTCTACATGCTGCTCCTGCCCGAGTACGGCATCGCGGGGTTCATCTATCCGTGGATCAATGCCGACGGCACCGCCAGCGCGGCGACCTGCCTGTTCGGCCCGACGCTCGACACCCCGGTCGAAGAGCGGTTCGAGCATGTCGCCGTGCCTGCAGCGATGGATTTCTACGACTGGCGGGTCGGCGGATTGTCGATGAAGATCGATGAGCCGCACGTCAGCGCCGACATCTCGTTCCATGGTGAACGGGTGAAGATCGACTGCCGCTTCGAGGCGATCCACCCGGTTTACGCCTTCAGCGCCCATCCCGACGGCTGCCCGCAGTATTACGCCGACGACCGCACCGAGCAGCATGGCTGGCTCAAGGGTGTGCTCGAACTGGACGGCAAGGTGATGCCGTTCGAAACGCTGTGCCAGCGCGATCACGCCTGGGGCGCGCGGGTCTGGGGGCTCAACCAGCACTACAAGTGGTTTCACGCGACCACGCCGACAGCGGCGGTCCACTTTTTCGAGATGCAGTCGTTCGGCGCGAAGCACATCCGCGGCTTCGTGTTCAAGGACAACGCAATGGCGCAGGTCACCTCGGTCCGCCACGAATACCTGTTCGATGATACCATGCACCACACCGCGATCAACGTCATCGCCGAGGACGATCTGGGCCGGTCGACGCTGGTCGAATGCAAGACGTTTGCCCGCTACCGGTTCGAGGTCGATCCGATGGTCCAGCTCAACGAATCCGCGACCACGGTGGTCATCGAAGGCCAGAGCGGGGTGGGTTGGTGCGAGTTCTGCTGGAATCGCAATTACCTGGATTTCGCCAGGGAGCACGTGACCCGCTTTCAGCCTTACAAGGAACTGACCTTCGCTAAACAGGCATAACCCGTGGCGTGATCGCGCTATAGCCCAGGGTTGACCGATCTGCCATCAAACACGCCTGTGGGCCGGTACTGGGGCCACAGCGTGAGCAGCGATTCAAGATTGCCCGGGTGGGTGCCGTGGAAGAGGATGCCGTCGACATCGGCATCAAACCTTTCGAGCACCTTCCCGATGCATTCCGACGCGGTCCCGACGGCCACACCATCGTCCAGCCATTGCTGCGGATAGAAGTCGCGCATGTGCCGCAACTGGTCGAGGTCGCGCGTGGTATGTTCGTCACCGAAGTGCCCCGGCTTGGGGGCGCCGTCGAGCAACTTCAATTCATCTCGAATCCGCTGCGCTGCACTCAAGTCCCAGCCGTTCAGTTCACAGATGGCATCAAACATGGGCGGCACCAGAATATATGTGTTCATTCGTCGGATGATCGTATTCAGGACCACGTCCTCTGGAACGTCACTTGCCGTGACCAGGATGGACCAGACCTTGACGCTTTTGGGATCACGGCCAGCAAGTGCGGCACCGCGACGCACCACTTGCGTTGAATGTCGCACTGCCGCAGGACTCCACAGCGAATTGTAGACTACCCCGTCGCAGAGCCGGCCGGCCCATTCGCAGGTCTTGTCCCCCATGGCCGCCATGATGATTGGGGGCATCACATCCAACCTGGTTCCCAGGGCCAGGTTTCGGAACGTGCCGAGCGGGCCTTCGTAGTTCACGGATTCGCCTCGCCACAGCTGACGCAGGATTGTTATGTAATCTTCCATTACGCGGAAAGTTGACGGCGCTACACCGGCTGCGTCCGAGACCATGCTGAACCCTCGCCCCACGCCGAGTGCGAAGCGGTTGTCCGTCAACATCATCATCGTTGAGGCATATGCTGCAGTCACCAGAGGGTTGCGCAACGGCATGTTAGCCAGCAGACCGCTAGCGATGCCCATTCGCGGCGTCAGCGCCGCAGCCACACCGGATAGCACTTCGACGTTCTTGGTATTGAGCCGCTCGGAAATCCATACCGACCCCAGGCCCAACCTGTCGCCAGTAGCAACTTCCTCTGCGATCTGCTTTGGCTCGGATATGTGCCCGGGCAGTGCATAGTACCCAAATTCTGGATATATTGCATTGTTCATTGTATGAATTCCCAGAATTGTAATTAATTATTTTTACAATAACTATTTTAAACAGTCTGAAAAGAAAATATCTGTCGTATATTTAATTTTGAATGCCGTATCACTTCATCGATCCGCGCGCGGCTGTTATTGTCGACAACCGAATGGACGACAAGGGCGGCGCTGAAGGTCATGCGGGCGCGAAATTCGTCGTCGGTGAATTCGCCCTGCACCCACAGGTCGAGCAGTCCGACGCTCTGCGCGAGGAGCGGGATCGCGATGTCGTCGCGCGAGAAACCGCCAGCGTTGGGGCCACGTTCAAGAACGCCCCCGGCCACCAATCCATCGAGCGACGTACGCCAGTATTCGAGCGCCCGGTCCATGTAGGCCGGACGTTCGGCATAGGCATATTCGCCGAGTTGGTACTTGAACAGGGGGCGGAACAACTCCGGGTCGCGGATGAAGAAATCCGCCGCATGGGTCATCGCCATGACCGGATGGAGGGCCGCCTCACCGACCGCGCCATAAGCCCGTTCACCCAGCGTCAACTCGTCCATCGCGCGATTGAGCAAGGTATAGACAATGGCGCCCTTGCTACCGAACAGGTTATACGGGGTCGGCTCGCTCATCCGCGCCCGGCGGGCAACCTCCACCATCGCGAAATCGGTGCCGTTGGTCTCGCGGATCAGCGCCTCCGTCACATCGAGAATGCGCTGCCGCCGTTCCTCACGCTGTTGTTTTCGCAGCAAGCCGCTTTCCTTTAGTACGCTAAAATATTTCTGTTGACGCAATCCATCTCGACGGTATCCTCCGCAGCCAAGAACACAAGAATCTAATTGCGGAGACGGTCAATGATCCACGATAGCGACATCGCTTTCCATACGCCGGCCGACGTGCCCTTCGACTGGGCCGAGACCGGCTACTTCAATTTCTACGTTCCCGACGCCAACCTCATGGGCTGGATCTATATCGTCCATCGCGCCGGCGTGGGCGCCACCGTTGCGGACGTCGAAATCGTCGATCGCTGGGCTCGCGGGATCGATGAAGCGATCTACATGGACATGACCAATCACAACCCGATCCCGGCGCGGGCCGAACAGTTCCGTCTGCCCAACGGGCTCGGCTTCGAGGCGCGGTCGCTCCGCGATTATCGGATCGACTACAACGCCGCTGGCGTCGCACTCGATCTGCAGTGCACCAGCCTGATGGAACCCTACGATATCCACGACCCGGCGATGGACCCGATGGCGACCGCCGATACGGTCGCTGCCATCCAGAATTCAGGCTTCGGCTCGGCCTATGCCGCGCATTTCGACATGACTATCCGGGTCCAGGGCACGCTCAGCTACGGCGGCGTCACCCATGCCATCGATTGCGTGTCGACAATGGATCACAGTTGGGGGCCCCGACCGGAAACCGCCATGCATCCGATCCTGTGGGTCAACGCGCATTTCGGCGAAGGCTACGCCCTCCACGGTATCTTCGCCTATGATCGCCATGCCCCGATCGGCGCCCAGCATCTCTTCAAGCACGGCTATGCCTTGATCGATGGCAAGGTACGCGGCGCGAAAGCCGGAGCCGTTCGCACCACGCGCGACGGCCTGCTCCCGCTGGGGGCCGAGGTCAGTCTGACCGACATCGACGGGCGCGAGCATCGCGTGACCGGCACTGCACTCACCCATCACCCGTGGATGCCTTATGGCAACAATTTTGCACCAATTGCTCTGATGCGCTGGGAAAGCGGTACGTCCACCGGCCACGGCACCTATTTGGAAGGGCTCCCGCTCAACCGCGTGCGGGGAGAATGACGGTGTCGAACATATCGCCGGGTGCGGCACCGCGCGGCGCCGACATTGCCGACCAGGATCCGTTCCTGTCCGCCATGCTCGACCGGCGCCGGACGCGGATAGCCGGCGGTGCCTACCATCCGATTTCGGAGACCGCGATCGGCGAGAAACTGCAGCGCCTGTTCGCCGCCCACGGCAAGCCGGCGGCACGGGCGGAAGACATCCGGCGGATGGCCGGCGGCGCGTCTAAAGAGCAGTTCGTGTTTACGTACGTCGATGAAACGGCCGGCGGGCGCGAAAAGCTGGTCTTGCGGATGGACCCGACCGACGGCGTGCTCGAAACCAGCCGCGAGCGCGAATGCGAAGTGATCGAGGCGGTCAGCGCCGTCGTTCCCGTTCCCGAAATCCGGTTCCGCGATCTGGAAGGCCAATGGCTCGGCGGCACCGGCATGGTGGCCACATTCGTCGGCGGGGTGACCAAGCCGTCAGACGCCGCATCCGGCGTCACCGGGCTGGGTACCGGGTTCACCCCGGTCTGGCGCGAGAAGCTTACCCCCCGGTTCATCGAAACGCTGGTCAAAATTCACGGCATCGATTTCACCACGGTCGCCCTTGCCCATTTCGGCGTCCCCGATGCCGATCCCGTTCAAGCCGCGCTATGGCGGGTCAACCACTGGGCCCGGGTCTGGCGCGAAGATGCATGCGAGCCGCTGCCGATCTTCGCGCTCGTCGAATCCTGGCTGCGCGAAAACCTGCCGACGTGCGATGATCTGGTGCTGCTGCATGGCGATTACCGGACCGGAAATTACCTGTTCGACGAGGCAACGGCCGAGATCACCTGCGTGCTGGACTGGGAAGCCGCCCATATCGGCGATTTCCACGAGGATCTGGCATGGTCGCTGGTGCGCATCTTCGGCTCGCGCGATGCCGACGGGGCCTACCTCTGCTCCAGCCTGATGACGATCGATGAACTGGTTGCCCGCTACGAAGGCGCAACGGGCCGGACGGTCAACCGCAAGACGCTCCATTTCTACCGAGTGCTGCAGGCATGGTCGACCGTGGCGATGTGCGCGACCGGGCTGCGCGCCGCCCGGGCCCATCACAACCATCAGGATATCCTGCTGACATGGCTTTCGATGGTGACGCCTTCGCTGGTCGATGAACTGGTCGACCTGTTGCTAGAGGACATCCAATGATCCCCGATATCGAATTGCGGCTGGACAGCGTGCGGCGCGCGCTGACCGAAGTCATCCTGCCCGCCATCGATCCGGGCAACAGTCTGGCCATCGAACAGACCATGCTGGCGATCGGCCATATCGGCATGATCATGGGCCAGGCCGACAAGGCGGCGGACTATGTCGCGATCTGCTTTGTCGATCTGGCACAGACGATGGCAGCCCTGCCGGGCGCGGTGGAGGCGGATACGCAGGCGGCTGCAGCGGCGCTGTCGGCTGCGCTGTCGCTACCCGGACAGGGCGAAGATGGCCGGGCTGCCTACCGCACGGCAACCGGGGCACTGGAATACCTGATCCGCACCGCCGACGGCGACGGCGACACCAAGTTCCGGCACGAACTGCGCCGGCGGGTGCTGGCCTTTACCAAGCGGCAGGCCGGGCGCGAACGGAGCTGGTTCGGGGCCAGCGGGTTCGATCCCGACGCCCGCACCCTGCCCTCGATCGCGGACATGATCAGTGCCGGGCGGGAGAATACCCGTGGATCATAAGCAGGCCCCCAGCGCCGCCTGGATCGCTGAACTGCGCGCGCGATTTCCCACCGAACGGACCGTCGATGCGGCGCTGACCCGCAAGATGCTCGATCGGGCCGGACCGCCTTATGCACCCACCAGTCTGACCGAGATGGAAGGACTGCTGCGCGCGTTCGTGGCGCAGGCGGTGCCGGGCGGTGTCGTATCGGGCGTGATGCCGCTTGGCGGCGGCGCGTCAAAGGAACAGTATCGCTTCGATGTCGCGGCAAGCGGGCAGAACCAGACTTACGTGCTGCGCCGCGAACCACCCGAATCCATCGTCGAAACCCACCGGCTGCGCGAATACCAGTTGATGCGCGCAGTGGCCGGCACGATACCGGTGCCGCAAGTGCCCTGGGTCGATGCCGAGGGGCAGTGGTTCGGGCGCCCGTCGCTGGTCAGCCAATTCGTCACGGGCGTGGCCAAGCCGCCCGCCGCCAGTTCCAACGTGTCTGGCCTGGGCACCGAGTTCAGCTCCGAACAGAAAGCCCTGCTTGGCCCCCAGTTCGTCGAACTGCTCGCCGGCATCCACCAGTTCGACTGGCGCGGTGCCGAACTGGACGCGTTCGACCAGCCGGCCGAAGGCACCACCGACGGCGTCATTTCCGTCATCAACTGGTGGGACCGGGTGTGGGAAGAGGACTGCTATGAAGCCGTCCCGCTCATGCGCCTCGCCGCGCAGTGGCTGCGCCGCAACGCCCCGCCGATCGACAAGGCAACCATCGTCCATCACGATTTCCGGGCAGGCAACTTCCTGTTCGACCCTGATACCTACCAGATCACCACGGTGCTCGACTGGGAGCTGTCGCATATCGGCGACTATCACGAGGACCTCGCCTGGACGATGCAGGAGGGCTATGGCTACTACGACCAAGCGGGGCGGTTCATCGTCTGCGGGCTGATCGAACAGGGCGAATTCCTGCGTCGCTATGCCGCACTGACCGGCTTTCCGATCGATCAGCGCAAACTGGATTACTATGCGATCATGAATGCGTGGAAATCGACGATCGTCGTTGTCGCCACCGGCATACGCTGCATGATCGGCGGCAAGAGCCATCAGGACGTGTTGCTCAGCTGGATCGCCGG
>JANLUV010000439.1:0-6735 GCA_031363685.1 Alphaproteobacteria bacterium
GGACGCCGCGCTTGAGCTGGCGCGAGAGCGTTTCTCAGCACGGGCCATTGCCGCGCGGTGGGCCGAGGTCTACGCTGCCGCCGTCCGGGGGAGCGGCGCCGCATGAGCCTGCTTGATGCCAGCACGACACGGCCGCTGGAAGGTGGGGCCAGCTTTTCACTCGGTAACCGGCTGTTCCGTGTCGCCTGGGCGATGAGTTGGCTGGTCCTGGCGCGCTTCACGCCGCCGCCGCTCCATCGCTGGCGATGCTTTGTTTTGCGGGCATTCGGGGCCAACGTAGCTGGGGGGGCACGGGTTCACGCCAGCGTCAGTATCTGGCATCCCGGCAACCTGACCCTTGCCGCAGATGTCCTCGTCGGCCCAGGCGTATGTCTTTATAATCAGGGCCATATCGCGATCGGTGCGCGTACCGTAATTTCCCAACGCGCCCATATTTGCGCCAGCAGTCACGACCTGCGCGATCCGAACTTCCAGCTGGTTCTGCGGCCGATTGCGATCGGCGAACAATGCTGGATCGCAGCGGAAGCCTTTGTCGGACCCGGCGTGACCATGGGCGATCGTTCGGTCCTCGCGGCGCGGGGAGCACTGTTCAGCAGTACCGAACCGGACGCGGTCTATGCTGGCAACCCGGCAAAATTCCTCAAGCCGCGGGACCTTCGCATTGCATAAACGCGGGCGCCGCTGCGCTCAACGCGCCGGTTCCAACGAGATCTGATCAAGATTGACGCTGTCGCTGCCCGACTGGAGCGTAAACCCAAGCCAGTGGCCAGCGCAGGATCCGGAAACCTGCACGGTAGCGAACCAGCGGCTTGAGCCCGGTTCCAGCGTTGCCGGCAACCATTCATGCGAATCCGCATTGCACGCGAAAGTCGCGGCGACCCGACGGCTGGGCTTGCCGTCGGGTGTCAGCGCGCGCCAGGTCAGGCGGTACGTCCCAGCCGGCACCATCACCAGTTGCGTCAGAACCTTGCGCGCGAAACTTGCGCTGCTGGCAACGACGAGATGCCGTCCCGGTCCGCTCAAATCAGGTTCGAGGTTCACGCTGACGTCGCTATCACCGATAACCATCCACGCGAACGGACTGTCGGTCTGGTGTACTTCGAGCCCGGCAAATGAAGCGTCGGCGATCAATCCGCCACCCTGCGACGGGCAATGGGCGCGCCACAACGCATAAGCGTCGGGCATCTTGTCATTGGCAATGAGCGTCTTGGTCAACTGCCCGATTTCGCTGCAGCCAAGGGGATGGCCGCGCCGGGCGAGTTCGATCAGTACCTGGGCCCGCAACGTCGTGACCTCGGGTGTCAGATTGTACACATCGGAGGTATAGTTGATCAGCCAGTCCGGCATTTCAATCAAGCGATCGACTATGGCAGTTCGTCCGCGCGGATCCTGCTCGAGCGGCGCCATCAACGCCTGTTCGGCAACCAGGTCCGGGTCCTGCCGCAACAAGGCGTCGAGGTGCTGCGCGGCGACGCGAATATCACCCGCGTTGAGGGCTTCGCCCATCCAGTAGAACTGGGTCGGCGCCGCACGCCAGCCGAAATTGCCGGCAACCCGAAATGCCTGATCCGCCCCGGCAAGATCGCCGAGCGCAATGCGGGTGGCTCCGAGCAAAGCCGTACTGGCGGGCTCGATCGGGTCGGCGAGCACCGCGCGTTTCGCCCAATCGTTGGCTGCGGCATAGTTGCCAGCGGACAGCTCGCGCTTAGCCCGGGCGAGCAGAGCCTGATGGGCGAATACCGCAGGAACGCGGCTTGCCGTGGCGGGGGAAATCCGGGTCTGGCGATCAAAGCCGCTACCCAGTGCCAACACAGAAAAACCAAGGCAACCGGCCAGGACTGCGGCGCGGCGCAGTCTCAGCTTGATGGCTGATCCCTGGCGACCTGTCACGTCATCAGCTCGGTTTATGCGAGCCACCGTACTGGTAGTACTCATAGCCGTAGTATTCGGAGTAACGATTTCCGGCCTTCAACGGGTCAAACTTGGTCAGCACCGCGCCAAGGATGATCGGCCGCATCGCGCGCAAACGGCGCAGCGCGGTCTTCAGGGATCCGCGGCGGCTGCGGTCGGCCTCGACCACGAATACGACGCCGTCCGCCAAAGCCGACATGGTCGGTGAATCGGCCAGGCCGAGGATTGGCGGACTATCGATCACGATCACCTCGAACGTGCGCGCGGCTTCCTGGAGAACCTGTTCAAGCCGGACACTCGACAGAAGCTCGGTCGGGCTGGGTGGAATGACGCCTGACGTCATCAAAGTCAGTCCATCCTGGCCCGACGGCAGCAACACCGATTCGACCGTCTCATGCGAGGTCAGCAGAGTGCTGAGCCCCCGCTCGTTGTCGTAATTGACCCGGCGATGGAGGGAAGGCCGCCGCAAGTCGGCATCGATCAGCAGCACCGCTTTGCCCATGCGGGCAAAGCTGGCCGCGATCGCATAGCTGGTGGTCGTCTTGCCTTCCGACGGCTGGGCACTGGTGACCAGCATGATCTGCGGCAGGCCGTCGGGCGACGCGTATATCAACGACCCGCGCAGTGAATTGTACGCTTCTGAAATCGGTGACTTCGGATCCACCAGCGCGTCCTCCGGCTCTTCACCTTGCGCGCGCGGCACAACGCCGAGCAGCGCAAGTCCGAGCTTGGTCTCGACATCTTCCGGGACGCGGATCGAGTCGTCGAACTGGTCCTTGAAGAACACCGTGATCGCCGCCAGACCAATGCCTGCCAGAAACGCAATCATGAGGTTCTTGAGCAGGTTCGGCGATGACGGCCCGCCAGGCACTTCGGCAGTATCGATGATCGAGATGTTGCTGAGGCTGATGCCGGCGCTGGCGTTCAGTTCCTTGAAGCGCTGGAGCAGTCCGTCATACAGTTGGCGGTTGGTATCCGCTTCACGGGCAAGCAGGCTATACTTCACCGTGCGGTCCTGTTCGGACAAGCTCTGGCCCTTGAGCCCGGTGACCTGGGCGCTCAGTTTGGCTTCTGTACTCAGGGCTGCGTCGTACTCGACGCGGATCGAATCGCGCACATTGTTCGCCGCCTGAGTCAGCTGCCGGTTGATCACGGCAATTTGCGCCTGCTTGGCCTGGACGGTGGGATAGCCATCGAGGTGGCGGGCACGCTCCTGCTGTAGATCAGCTTCCGCAGTTGCCCGCGCCATCAGCAGCGTGGAAACGGTGTTGTTGTTAAGCACTTCGGGCGAGCTCATCAGGGGTTTGCCGGCAATCGAGCGCCAGCGACCTTCGGCGATGGCGCGGCGGGTCACCGCCTCGTTCGCCGCAGAGTTGAACTGCAGCAGATTGGTGGTGGTGACCGATTCGCCGCCACCGCTGCTGCCCTTTTGATCGCTCGATGTGGACATCGCATCGCGCGTCCGGATCAGTCCGTTCGACCGGGCGTAGTCGTTGAGTTCGCGCTCGGATTGTTCGAGCTTCTGTTTCGTTTCAGCCAGCTGCTCGGACACGAAATTGCGGGCATAGGACGAACTGTCGAACTTGCGCTGGAGGCTCGACTGGATGAATTCGTTCGCATAGGCGTTGACGATCAGCGCCGACATTCGCGGGTCGGTGCTTTCCCAGCGGAGCGTAATGATGCGGGAATCGCGTGGCAGGATCACATTGAGATTGCTCTGAAGCAATCCAGCCACGGCGCGGTTGACCATTTCAGCCGACGTGCCGGCCGGAAACGCCCGAGCTTCCTGCGAAGCGAAGAACTGCGGATTGCCGGCCAGCTTCAACTTCTGGGCGACACGTTGTGCCAGCCCCCGGCTCTTGAGGATGTCGATCTGGGTCTTGAGATTGCGGTCGGTATCGTACCCACCCATCTCGCTATCCGCTTGCGGATCGTCGCCCTTGAGGACACGGCTGACCGAATCGTTGATCTGGACTGTCGCCTTCGCGGTATAGCGCGGCGTGTCGAGCATGGTGATGATAACGGCGACCGCGATTGATGCGGATATGATCGCCGCGATCAACAGCAGGTTGGATCGGATCGCCGCCATAATGTAGCGGAAGTCGAACGTGGAGCGCGTCTGCCCGAATCCACCGTGGTCATCGACCGGATCAACGGGAGCGCTCCGCGCGGCAACTGGTTCATTCAGGTTCATGGTGCTGGCCAATAGACTATTTCCCGCTCAACTAGTTGCGCCTTACCAGCGAAAAGACATTGAAGACCGGCATGGCCTGGAGCAATTCCTGCCACGCGCTCTTCGACGCCGAATTGATCACGACGATTGTGTCCTCCGCAAGAATTTGCGGATCCGCAGACCGGCCCCGGCGTATGTCGGTCAGATTGAACCGCCCGCCCGTTTTCTGCCCGTCGGTGGTGCGGAATACCAGAACTTCGCTGATCTTCGCTGTCCTGTTCGGGCTCTTGGCCTGGGCCAGCGCGGTCAGCAATGTCGTGTTAGCATTGACCGGATAGACGCCCGGCACGTTGACCGAACCTTCGACCGTGTAGGTCGCCAGCGTGCGCTCTATCACCGCTACGGTAACGCTGGCATCGCGCACGTAATTGTTGCCCAACCGGCGCTGCAGTTCCTTTGCCAGTTCGCGCGAACTTTGCCCGGCAGCGATCACATCACCCAGCAACGGCACCTGAATGTACCCGGTTGAGTCGACAACATAAGCGTCCGACGTCAATTCGGGCTCTCCGAAGACCCTGATGCCGAGCCGGTCGCCCGGTTTGATGACTTCGGGGATACCAGCGCGACTGACCTTTTCGGGAACATTCCGATAAGCTTCTTCACCGGCAGGGAAAGGGCTTGGTCCTGCGGTGGCGCAACCGCCGACCAATAAAACAGCCGCCATTGCGAAGCATGCGGCACCAATACGATTCATGTCGACACTTTCGTAGACTCGTTCAGGCAATGGCACTTTTGCCCCGGAGGGGCATCAGCAAGCCGGCAGCGGATGCGGCGATGCAAGCCAGTGACATCGAGCGCAACGGATAATCAACTTGAGAGTGCAGCGCAATGATGCAAAATGCTGCAACCGCGAAATAAACCTGACCGCGCGAATCACATGGCGGATTTTTCAACCCTTGCAATAGCTTGCGAACAAGAATTGCGGCGATCACGGACAGTATGACGATGCTGAAAACGCCGCCTTCGATCAGGAATTCAAGTCCGTCGTTGTGCGCGCGGTTGGGCAACGTCGTGTCGACGACCTCCAGGCGCTCGACGGCGATGAACACCGGGATGAAGGTGCCAACCCCGGCGCCGAATGGAAAGTACTGCTGCGCCGCATAGACCGCATCAGTCCACAACTGTGGCCGGAACTCGCCTTCGAAATTATAGCGTCCCAGCACCTGCGCGATCACGCCATTGTGCTGGGACAGATACAACGCCCCACCAACCGCGACCAGGCACAGCACGCCTATGCCCATGAGAGCCTTGCGGCTAAAGTGCAGCCACGGCCAGACAATTGCCAGCACCCCGGCAATCGCGATGGGCAACAGCGCTGTTCCCGCCCGGGATGCGGTCAATACAACGCCGAGCGAAAACAGCAGGGTCGCGCCTGCGACCAGGCCCAGCCGATAACCGGGCCTGTCGGTCGGGCGGCGTCGTTCACTCCAGTCACGAACGACCGCCGCGAACGCGATCATGCCAATCAACAGGACGTCGGCAGCGCTGTTGTGGTTCGCCTGGAACCCGTTGAGATAACCGACATCAGGAACATAGAACCGGACGGCATTGGCCTCGCCTCCGGCCATCTGCGCCGTGCCCACCAGCAGCGCGAGCAATGCGGCGCCCGCGATCATCCCCATGACCATCGAACGCCCCGATCGTGACAGGCTTGCCGTCATGACCAACACGATTGCCGGCGTAACCAAGGCAATCAGCGAGGCCAGAGTACGCGCGGGCGCCAGCGACCACGGTCGCCATGTGTCTTCCGCACCGACCAGCGCCAGAGCAGCGCGTTCGAGCGAACGGCCGGGCAACGCATGCCACAGTGCCGGGGGGAGTGGAATCAGATGGATGACGGGCAATGCAACCAGCAATGCGGCCAGCAGCCACGCAGTGGGCACAGCGCGCGGGACCGGGTGCGGCGATATCATCGCCCACGCTGCCAGCAGGATTGCCGATATCAGCTGCAGCGCCAACTCCGGGAAGGGTGCGGGCGATCCGCCGCCGCCCAGCAGGATTGCCGAACCCACGAGGACAACCGCTATAACGTTCTGGCGACGAACTGCGGCCTGCTCGTGCGAGATCATCACCACTCCGCGCTATGCCAAATCGGGGCACAGAAAAACCCCCTCTGCACGAGGGGGTTCTTCATTACAACCCAGCGGTTACCGCCGGGCCGACAGGTGATCAGCCGTTGCTGTCGTTCTTCACGGCAAAGTAAATGCCCGCACCGAGAAGCCCGGCGCCAGCCACACCGAGTACGTAGCCCGCGCCGCTACCGGTGCCGGTGCCGCCATCGGCGCATGCCGGAAGCGACTTGTTTTCATCAAGGTGCAGTCCGTCGTGCCGCCCTGACGGGCAATCGACAGCCCTGGAGCAACCCGGGCCTTTGAGACCGAGACCATTGAAGCGACCGGAATCGCTGCCGAGGAACGGGTTTGCGCAGTCGCTGCTACGCCAGCCGACAGGAGTCCAGCCGAAGCCAGTATGGCGATAAGTTGGATTGACATGCTTCACCTCATATAACCTTGGACAAAGGGTGAACATAAGTATGTTTCCGTGGTCCAATGCTTTTCCGCACTAGCAGCATTTTTTTCGACGCACTTTGC
>JANLUV010000455.1:0-5399 GCA_031363685.1 Alphaproteobacteria bacterium
CCCTGCTGGACCCCTTCGGCAAACAGGTTGCCGCTGATCGTCGTATGCCCGCCCACCAGCGTGCCCGAAGCGTTGAGCCGCCCGTTGGCGATGGCAAGCGGGCTAGTGCCCGCGAACCGCGCGTTGTCAGCAGTCAGCGCCACGTCGAAGCCCTGCCCGCCGGCAGGCGCTCCCAGTCTCCCGCCGGCAGGCGCTCCCAGTCTCCCGCCGCCGCGCGGGACCAGCCGGATCGTACCGTCCACCCCGCCGCCGCTCAGCGCAAGCGTGCCGTTTACCGCGCCGCGATCGAGCAACAGCGTCCCGGTAATCGCGGTCTGCCGCACCGCCATGCGCTCCACCACGATCCGGGTCACCCCGCCGGGCGGCGAAAACAGCCCGAGCGTTCCCGCGAACTGGCCAAGCCGCGATTGGCCCGAAGTCTCGATGCGAAAACCCTGCGCGATCGGCGCCAGCGCAACCCGCACATCCTTCAGCCCCGCCGCCGGCAGCGGACTGGCAAACACCAGCACCGCATGGGGGCCATCACCCGCCAGACTGGCTTGCACGGTGAACGGCCCATAGTCGGCATGGCGGCCGCGCCCGACAATGGTGGTGGTGCCATTCGGCAGGTTGCGGCCATCGAGCGTCAGCGCCAGCTTGCTGCCGTTTACATTGAACCGCTGGAGCAACAGCGGCTGCTTTCCGCCCACCGCGACATGCCCGACAAAGCGGATGCCCGTGCCGGCCAGCGTGGTCAGCGTCCCGTTGGTGACCCGCGTCATCCGCCCGTTGACGTCGGCGTTCACCAGCCACGGCCGCGAACCGAACCCCGCATCAATCCGCAAGTCCGCATCAGCAAGCCCCAGATTCGCCAGCGCCAGCCCGCGCGCAGTAACCGGGCCAGTCAGCCGGTAATCGCCCTTCCGGGTATCGCCCACCAGCGCCAGCGCCGCACCCAGCCCCGGTACGCCCACGGCCAGATCATTCGAAAACACCCGCGTTCCGGAGACGATGATCGTCCCGCGCGCATGGCCCTGCGTCAGGCGCGGGTCGATTGCCGTATTGCCGGTCACCACGCGCGTCGCGGTCAGGTTGACCGGCACGGTCCAACGCTCGGCACTGCGGACAATGCGCCCTTGCTGGACCAGCCCGTCCAGCCGCACCGACCCGGACGCAAACCGCTGCACCGTCACGCGGTGATCGATGGTGATCTGCCGGAACGGCCCGTCCAGCGTGGCGGTCACCGCCCCGGTTTCGATCCGCGTGCCCGCCCCCAGCAGCGCCGGATCGCGGACATGCGCGGTCAGCTTTACGCCCGAGGCGCGGTTATTGCCCAGATCGAGCGTGCCGTTCGCGCCAAGGTCCGCGCCCGGCCCGGTCGCCGTGAACTGCCCGGCCAGCACCGAGCGAACCAGCGTCCCTTCGCCCGTCACCGCCACCGTATCGCCGGCCGCGCGGCGCGGCAGGCCGGTCAGCAGCGCGCCGGGATGGAGCACGCCCGCCACGGAATAGCGCCCGCCCATGTTGCCGATGGCCAGGTCCGCCAGGTTCCCCGCGCCCTGATCGACCCGCGCGGTCCCACGCCAGTCCTGCCAGCGGCCCCGCCCGCCAATCCGCGCGGTCAATCCGTCCTGCGCGCCGACCAGCGCGGCCAGCAGCCCGCCTTTGGGCGCGTTGTAATCAAGCTGGATGGCGAAACGATCCGCTTTCGGCTCGGAATCGAGCAGCGCAATCAACCGGTCCGTCCCGCCCAGATGGGCGTTGGCGGCAAGGTAGACCCGGCCCTTGCGAATGTCGGTTTTGGCGACAAGGTCAACCCGCCGCCGCTCGCCCAGCAGCCCCTCTGCCACGGTCAGCCGGTCCAGCTCGAACCGGTCGATCCGGATATCGAAGTTGGGCAGGATCGGCGCGTTCGGATCGCCGGGCGTGAACTTCGGCCCGCGATACATCGTCCCGCGCCGCAGGATCAGGCGCCGCACATCAAGGCCGGATGTGAACCAGTGCAGCGGGCGCCAGTCCAGCTCGACCAGCGGCACGCGCATGAACAGCCCCGTGGGATCGGACAGCGTCACGTCATGCAGCGTCGCTTGTCCCATCAGCGAACCTTCGATCCGCCCGATTTCCACGTGCAGCCCCGACGCCGGGGCATAGCGGCCGATCCGGTCGACGATGAACCGGTGCCCGATCGGGCTTTCCAGCACCGCGAACATCGCCACCAGCAGCGCCTCAACGCCCAGCAGCGCCCCGCCCGCCCACCGCGCCCAGCCGGGCACGCGGCGCGGGCGCGAACCCGGCTCGGCGATCGGCGCGGCGTCCTCCGGCGGAATGATCCCCGTGTCGCTCATCAGGCCGGCTCGCTCATCAGAACGCCTGCCCCAGCGCCACGCTCACGGTGATCCGGCCATCCCCCGGACGGCGGTTGAGCGGCGTGCCGACATCCAGCCGGATCGGCCCGAACCCGGTCTTGTACCGGATTCCCAGCCCCGCGCCGTAGCGGATGTCATGGAGATCGGGCGTCACGGTTTCACTCACTGCGCCGGCATCAAGGAACGGCACCAATTGCAACGCCCCGCCCATCCACCCGGTCGAAACGCGCGCCTCCAGGCTGAACTCGGCCAGCGAGCGCCCACCCGAAGGACCACCCGCAGTGTCGCGCGGGCCGATCTCCTGATAGCCATAGCCGCGCACCGATCCGCCGCCGCCGGCATAGAACCGCCGCGACGGCGCGATGCTGTCCAGCCCGGTGCCGGGGATCACCCCCAGCCGCACGCGCCCCGCCAGCACCACCTTGTCGCCCGCCGCCTTGTACGCGCTCGCATCGAACTGGACCCGGGCATAATTGACCGTCGGCCCGTCCTGCTGCTTCGACACTTCGGGCGACAGTTTCAGCGCCACCCGCCAGCCGCGCGTCGGATCGAGCAGGTTGTCCGACGTATCGAACGCTCCGCGCAGCGGCAGCGCCGCGACGAGATAGGTTTTGCGCGGCACCGACTGCCCGCTCACCGAACTCTCGCGCTCGTTGGTCGCCAGCGTTTCCAGCCCGACCGACCACACCCACGGCTTCTGGAACAGCAGCGTCGTCAGCTTCTCGAACGTGGTGGAGAATGCCACGGTCCGGGCGTTGTACGCGGTCCGCGCCACCGTATCGGCAAAGACATCCAGCGTCAGCACCTGATCGCGGGCGCGGAAGTTGTGCCATCGCACCGTGGCGCCCAGCAGTTGTTCCTTGGTCCCGGCAATCGCGCGTACCCGCAGCATCCCCTCGGGCGGGAATAAGTTGCGATGTTCCCAGCTTGCCTCGATCCGGGCGCCGTCGCCCGATTCGTATCCCACCAGCCCGGCGATGGTCCGCAGCGGCCCCGGCACCAGCGCCACATCCAGCGCGACTTCGCCGGTCTGGCCCGGCGCCGCCGGTGCGGTCACCGCGCGCGGCGTAACTGTCACCGACGAAACCAGCCCGGTCGCCAGGATCGCGCGCTTCAGGTCCTCCTGCTCGGTCCGCTGGTACAGGTCGCCAGCCTTGAACCGGGCGATCCGCTCCAGATGGCGCGACGACAGGAACCGCGGATTGCCGCTGACCACGTGGCCGAACGCATACTTGCCGCCCGGTTCCACCGGCACGGTCAGGTCGCCTTCCTCGCGCTTGTGATCGACCAGCAGTTCGGGCGCGCCCACTTTGGCAAAGGCATAACCGGTCTCGCCCAGATCGGTGTCCAGCCTGTCGCGGCCAGCCACGATCCGGTCATTGTCGAGCGGATCGCCGGTCGTGATCCCGAACCCGGCCCGCAGCGGGGCATAATCAGGCCCTGCCAGCGCCAGGTTGCCCAGATCGATCGCCCCGAAGCGATAGCGGTCCCCCGGCACCACATCGAACCGCACCCCGATATCCTGCGCTTGCGCATTCTGGGCAGTCTCGACCAGCTCGCCGCCTTTGACGTCGGGATTGCCGACCGTCTGGGTCACGATCGCATCGTAATAGCCATAGATCCGCAGCAACCGCGTGACCAGGTCGCGGTCTGCCCGCGCCCGCGCGGCGACTTGCGCGATGCTGTCCTTATGGGTGTCAAACTTGCGCACGGTCGACAGCGCCCGGAACCGGTCAAGGAACGTGGCGCGTTCGGGGAATGTCGCCAGATTGGCCGGAAACACCAGCGTCAGGTGATCGGCAACCTTGATCTCCTCGCCCTGCATGGCGCTCGGCGGCAGCGGATTGGCTGCGGCCTCGGCCAGCGCGGCCGCCACGTCCGGCTCGGGCGGCAACGAGGCCAGCGCCGGGGGCTGCCCCAAAGTGTCGGGCCACGGCAACGCGAACCCCGGCAGTTCGGCCAGCGGCGAGGCCGGATCGACCTCCACCGCCGGATCTGCCGCAACCGGCGGCACCGGCGCTCCGGCATCCCCGGCCGGCGTATTCTTCGCCCAGCCTTCAGGATCGGCCACCGCCGCATCCGGGATCAGGTCGTTCAGTTGGGCTTCCGCATCCTGCGCCGCCGCGCCGACCGGGGCCAGCGCAAGCCCTGCCGCCAGCACTCTGGCCAGCACACCAGACCGCACAGGCTTCGGCAGGCGCTCAGGCGAATTCGCGGTCGCTATCCGGTACGCACGGCATCCCGTCCTTGGCCCGGCCAGACCGGCCGCCATCATCGCCAACCCGGGGCGCGGCGCTGACCGACTGGATAAGCCGGTCGTGTTCGGCATCGGACAGGCGTTCCCACCCATCGCGGCCAAGCCGCTCAAGCGGGCGATAACGGACCTTGTACTGCATCCGGTCGGCCCCTTCGACCCAGTAGCCAAGGTAGACGTAAGGCAGGCCCAGCCGGACCGCGCGGCGCAGGTGGTCGAGAATGATGAAGTTGCCAAGCCCGGTGCGCGCCTCGTGTGCGGGATCATAGAAGCTGTAGATCATCGACAGACCGTCACCCTGCCGGTCGGTCAGGCAAGCCCCGACCAGGCGACCCGGCGTGATCCCGTCTCCCGGTTCCCTGTATTCGATGACAAAACTGGTGACCGGCGTATGTTCCACCATGTCGGCGAAATCGACCTCGTCCATCTGCGCCATCCCGCCGCCGGGGTGCCGCGCGCCCAGATATTCACGCAAAAGTTCGAACTGCTCGCTGGTCGACCACGGGCGGCATTCAGAGACGACCAGATCGTTGTTGCGCTTCAGATTGCGGCGCTGGGTGGATGACAGCCGCACCTCGTTCGCCACCACCCGGACCGAGACACAGGCCGTGCAATCAAGGCATGAAGGGCGATAGGCCACCGTCTGGCTGCGCCGAAATCCGATCCGGCTGAGCGCATCGTTCAGCGCATCGGCATTCGGGCCTTTCAGCTCGGTAAACACCTTCCGCTCCATCCGGCCGGCCAGATACGGGCACGGCGCGGGGCTGGTGACGAAAAACCTTGGAAAGCGAACCGGCGCC
>JANLUV010000161.1:0-5052 GCA_031363685.1 Alphaproteobacteria bacterium
CCCAACCTGCTGTTCCTGCGCATGGACCTTGGCCCGGCGTCGATCTGGAGCAGCGAACTGGGCCTGATCGGAACCGCGAAAATGCTGGCCGGCATGGATGTGAGCAGCGATATCAAGAGCCAGCACATCGAAACCACGATCTGAAGCTGGGGCCGTGTCCAACCCTCTCGCCGCAAGGCGAGAGGGTTGTGGCGCAAGCTTAAAGCTTCGTCCCGCCGGGCAGCGGAGCGACCGGCTGCGGCGGAATGTCGGCGTCGTCTTCGTGGACCTCAACGATGCCCCGGCCGACGTGGCTGTGGTTCCGGCTGTACGCGAAGTAGACGATCAGGCCGATCACCGCCCAGCCCGCGAACAGTTCAAGCGTATAGGCCGAAAGGTTGAAAAACAGGTAGAAGCAGCCCAGGATTGCCAGCGGCGCAACCACCGCGACCGCCGGGGTGCGAAACGGCCGGTGGCGCTTTGGATCGGTCTTGCGCAGCACTAGCACCGCCAATGCAACCATGGCAAACGCGAACAGGGTGCCCGAGTTGGAGATATCGGCCAGCGCCCCCACCGGAAACAGAGCGGCGAACAGCGCAACGACGATGCCGGTAATGATCGTCACCACGTAGGGCGTGTGGAATTTCGGGTGAACTTTGCTCAGCACTTCGGGCAGCAGGCCGTCGCGGCTCATCACGAAGAAGATGCGGGTCTGGCCGAACATCATCATCAGGATCACCGAGGGCAGCGCGAGCCCGGCGGCAAGGCCGACGAGGTTGCCGATCTGGGTCCAGCCGATTTCACGCAGCGTCCACGCCAGCGCCTCTTTCGAGCAGACGACGACCTGCTGGGCCTGAGCGGCGCAGGCGGCAGCCAGTTCGGTGCTGCCCGGTGCGATACCGTTCCCGGATGCATCGAGCAGCGGTTGCGCTCCGACGCTGCCGATCACGCCCGACGCAACAAGGAGGTAGAACACCGTGCAGATCGCAAGACTGCCGAGCAACCCGATCGGCATATTGCGCTGCGGATTGCGGGTTTCCTCCGCCGCAGTCGAAACCGCGTCGAACCCGACGTAGGCGAAAAAGATCGAGGCCGCTGCAGCAGAGATGCCGCCGAAGCCGAGCGGGGCGAACGGATGAAAGTTTTCGGCGTGCATCACCGGCAGGGCCAGCACCACGAACAAGGTCAGCGCGGTGACCTTGATCACCACCAGTACGGCATTGACCATGGCGCTTTCCCGCGTCCCGATCACCAGCAGCCACGTGACCAGCAGTGCGATGATGAAGGCCGGCAGGTTGATATAGCCGCCGGTGGCTATCGCCGTCTGGATCGCGTCGCTGTCGGCGCCGCCGAATGCCAGCTTGGCCTGGGCAATCAGCGCATCGGCATTGACGATCTCGGGCGGGAGGACAATGCCGAGGTAGCTGTTGAGCAGGCCGACGAAATAGCCCGACCACCCCACCGCGACCGCGCCCGCCGCCACCGCGTATTCCAGCACCAGCGCCCAGCCGACCATCCAGGCCATCAGTTCGCCCATCACCGCGTAGGAATAAGTATAGGCCGAGCCCGAGACCGGAACCATTGCCGCCATTTCGGCATAACACAGCGCCGCGACCGCGCAGACCAGGCCGGCGATGATGAAGCTGAGCATCATGCCCGGCCCGGCCTTTTGCGCGGCTTCGGCCGTCAGCACGAAGATGCCGGTGCCGATCACCGCGCCGACCCCCAGCATGGTAAGCTGGAACGCCCCCAGCGAACGGTGCAGCGACTTTTTTTCGGCAGTGGCGAGAATGGCGTCGAGCGGCTTGACGCGTCCGAACATGCGGTGACCTTCACGTTGCGGCGCGGCGGGAACAGCCAGCGGACCGCAGGATTTGCAGATTTAGCAACGCTAGCGCGAGCAAACCGGCGCGCAAGGGGTATTTACCCAATGATCCCCCATCTTGTTGCTTCCGGTTGCGACCCGCTTCCCGTCCGGGCCGCTGCCCGCTAAGACAGGCGCATGTCCACGACCTTCCAACTCGATACGAGCATCAGCCGCGCCAACCCGACTCCGGCGCCGATGAAGCGCCTGACCGTGCCGGCGATCATCCGGCGCAAGCAGGACGGCGTCACTGCCGAGCCGATCGTGATGTTGACCGCGTACACCGCGCGGCAAGCGCAATTGCTTGATGCGCATTGCGATCTGCTGCTGGTGGGCGATTCGCTGGGTCAGGTCATCTATGGCCTGCCGTCGAGCGTACCCGTCACGCTCGACATGATGGTCGCGCATGGCGCGGCGGTGGTGCGCGGATCGTATCACGCGGTGGTGATCGTCGACATGCCGTTCGGGGCCTATGAAGCCTCGCCCGAACAGGCCTTTGCCGCCGCCGCGCGCCTGCTCAAGGAAACCGGCTGTGCGGGCGTGAAGCTGGAAGGCGGCGAGGTGATGGCCGAAACGGTCGCGTTCCTGACCCGCCGGGGGATCCCGGTAATGGGCCACGTCGGCCTGACCCCGCAGGCGGTCAACGTGCTGGGCGGTTATAACGCACGCGGTCGCAGCGACGCCGAAGCACAGAAGATCGTCGACGATGCCCGCGCACTGGACGATGCCGGGGCCTTCGCGATCGTGTGCGAAGGGGTGGTCGAGCCGATCGCCATTGCGGTGACCGAAGCGGTCGCCTGCCCGGTGATCGGCATCGGCGGATCGGCCCGGTGCGACGGACAGGTGCTGGTGACCGAAGACATGCTGGGGATGTTCGACCGCGTGCCGCGCTTCGTGAAGCGGTATGAGGCGATCGCCGAGGTTATTTCCGGCGCCGCCGCGCGCTATGCCGAGGAAGTGCGGGCGCGAACGTTCCCGGGGATCGAACAGACGTATCAGCCGAAGTAGGCGGGCGCAGGCTGGACCCGGCCAACCGGTCCGGACCTGAATTTACATCACTCGCCGGGCTGATCTGTCGCAGCCCACGCATTTTATCGGGGCTGGACGTGCTGCACTATTTCAAGGGTTCACTGGCGTTCACCGTCCTCTGCCTGGCGGCAGCGGCAGCTTATGGATGGTCACGGTTCGGCACGATGGCGGGGACTGCCGAACTGGTCTGGATCGTCCTGGTCCTGTCGGTGCTGGAAGTCTCGCTGTCGTTCGACAACGCCGTCCTCAATGCCTCCGTGCTCAAAGATATGGACGAGGTGTGGCAGGGCCGCTTCCTGACGTGGGGCATGTTGATCGCGGTGTTCGGGATGCGGATCGTGTTTCCGCTGGCGATCGTGGCGATTGCCGCCAACCTGGGGCCGCTCCAGGCGATCGAGTTATCTCTGAACGATCCGGTCCGTTATGAAACGGTGGTCAGCAGCGCGCATGTCGGCATTGCCGGGTTCGGCGGGGCATTCCTTGCGCTGGTCGGCATGCGGTTCTTTTTCGATGCGGAAAAGGAGGTCCACTGGATCCGCTGGGTGGAAAAACAGCTGAGCGCGGTTTCGACCATCCATGCCGTCGAAATCGCCGTACTGCTGCTGGTGCTGTGGGGAATTTCGCGGCAACTGGATGACGCGGACGGGCTGGTTTTCCTGGTCGCCGGGATGCTCGGCACCGTCACCTTCATCGCGGTGGAGGCGATCGGCACGCTGCTGGCAAACCGCGAAGCAGCCAAGGCCGCAGCCGGCGTCGTCGTCCGCTCGGGGCTGGGCGGGTTCATCTATCTCAACGTGCTCGACGCCTCGTTCAGCTTCGACGGCGTAATCGGCGCATTCGCGCTATCCAACAACATGGTCGTGATCGCGCTGGGCCTCAGCATCGGCGCGATGTTCGTCCGGTCGCTCACCATCATGCTGGTGCAGAAAGGTACGCTGAACGAGTATCGCTATCTCGAACACGGGGCGTTCTGGGCGATCATCGCGCTGGCGGCGGTGATGCTGCTGTCGGCGCGCTATGAGATTTCGGAAACGTTCACCGGGCTGGTCGGCGCTGTACTCATCGGGGCGTCGCTGGCGTGGTCGATCCACTATCGCCGGCGTCATCCCGAGCAATCTTGAATGCGCACACCCGGCATGCCGGGTGTGCGCATGGCGCAACTTTACTGCACTTTGTTGCGGCCAATGATTGGGGTACTTGCCGAAATGTAAATTTCGGTGATCAACCGGTCCGGGAGTCTTTGGAGAGGAGGAAAGGGCGGCCGTAACAACGGTTGCTCTTTCTTTTCGCCAGTGTTTCAAACTTCGGGAAGACAGTGCGGATCTGCACATTGCCCGACCCCATCGGATCGATTCACCGCCGCGTCGCCAGTTGCGCCTCGCTCTACCGCAAGCCGGGCACAGCGCGGGTCTCCAGCGGGCAGGCGTAAGATCAGCAAGCAGCCGGGCGTCGCGTGCCGCAGAACCATCCGCCAGATAACCGAGCGACCGCGCGGCGCGCGGACATAAGCGGCGACCAGCCGCAGCAACAGATCATTCGACAGGCGGACGGCAGCCGCCAGCCGGTAGCGTTCAATCGCCCCGGCTAGATCACCTTGGGCAAACCGCAAATCCCCGGCAAGCGGCTGGGTATCGCCAGAGCCGGGCGCCAGTCCGCGCACTCGCGCTGTCATCTCCGCCGCCGCTCCCATCTGGTTCACCAAGCAGCGGCAGATCGTCGCTCATGCGCTGCAACCCGGCTTCGAACCACGGCAGTGCAGCGGCCAGGCCATATTGGTCGCGCACCAGCATCCCGCGAAATTCGAGCGCGCGGACATTGCCGGGATCGCGCCGGACCGCGTGCTCGGCGGCGGCCGCCGACTGAATTTGTTCGCCGCCGACATAGCGCAGGCGGGCGATATCGACCCACAGGCGGCTGTCATCCGGGGTCAGCGCCAGCGCGCGGTCATATGCCTTGCCGGCCGCAGGCAGATCGCGCTCGGCCATCGCGAGGCGGCCAAGCATCCGCCATCCGTGTGCAGCTTCGGCCGCACTGAAACGCGCCGGGCCAAGCCACCCGCGCGCCTTGCGCAGATCGCCCTGCTCGAGATAGGCCTCGCCCATTCGCGCGGCGACAGCGTCATGCGCGGCGCCCGCAGCCACCGCCTTGCGCAAGGCAATTTCGGCGGCGATCCCGTCGCC
>JANLUV010000162.1:0-7287 GCA_031363685.1 Alphaproteobacteria bacterium
GATCCCGCAGGACACCGCGGCAACCTTGGCGGTCAGCGGGTCTTCCTTGATCAGGCCCTGCGCCATCAGCTGGTCGATCGCGATGCGCAGCGCGACCCAAGCGCCCGAGATCGAGGCGGTGCGGGTGCCGCCATCGGCCTGGATCACATCGCAGTCGAGCGTGATCTGGCGTTCGCCCAGCTTCTTGAAATCACACACCGCGCGCAACGAACGGCCAATCAGCCGCTGGATTTCCTGAGTCCGGCCGCTTTGCTTGCCCTTGGCCGCCTCGCGGCTGCCGCGCGTGTGAGTGGCGCGGGGCAGCATCGAGTATTCGGCGGTGACCCAGCCTTCACCCTTGCCGCGCAGGAACGGCGGAACCTTTTCCTCGATGCTGGCGGTGCAGATCACCTTGGTATCGCCAAAGCCTATCAGCACCGAGCCTTCAGCGTGCTTGGTGAAGTGCGGTTCGAAGGTTATGGCACGCATCTCGTCGGGCGCGCGGCCGGAAGGTCGCATAGATAATATCCTGTTTTCCGATTAATCGTGCCCGCGTTTGGCGCTTCGCGCTTGAGGCTGCAAGAGCGGGCCCTAAATAGTTGCCACAATGCCCACTGTCCCGATCATCGAACTGACCAGCCGCGCCCGCGAGATTTTCCGCCTGGTGGTGGAAGAGTACATCGCGTCAGGCCAGCCGGTCGGCTCGAAAACGCTGGCGGGTGCGCGGACGGCAGAAGGCGGAGCGATCAACTTGTCGCCCGCTTCGATCCGCTCGGTCCTGCACGATCTGGAGCAGTTCGGACTGCTCGCCGCACCTCACACCAGCGCTGGCCGGATGCCGACCGAACTGGGCCTGCGCCTGTTTGTCGACGGCATGATGCAGGTGGCCGAGCCTACGCTGGAGGAACGCGCCGCGATCGAGCGGCGCATGGCCGAGCCCGGTCCAATCGAAGCCGCGCTGGCCGCGACCAGCGCAATTCTCTCCGATCTGTCCGCCTGCGCCGGCGTGGTCATGGTCCCGCGCCGCGAACCACGGCTTCAGCAGTTACAGCTTGTCCCGCTCGCCCCGGGCCGGGCGCTGGCGGTGCTGGTGGGCGAGGATGGCGGGGTCGAGAACCGGTTTTTCGATCTGCCGCCCGGCATTCCGGCCAGCGTGCTACAGCAAGCGTCGAACTATCTTTCTGCTCATCTGGGCGGGCGCACTCTCGCCGAAGCGGTGCGCGCCGTCCGCGCCGAAATCGCCGCCGGCCGGTCTGAACTTGATAGCGCCGGGCGGGATCTGGTCGAACGCGGACTGGCGATCTGGAGCGAGGATGTCAGTCGGCGTCCGGTGCTGATCGTGCGCGGGCAGGCCAACCTGCTGGATGAAGGCGCGATCGGGGATCTTGAACGGGTCCGCTCGCTGCTCGATGATCTGGAGAACAAGCAGTCGGTCGCCGAACTGCTCGACGTCGCGCGTGAGGCCGATTCGACCCGGATTTTCATCGGTTCGGAAAACCGGCTGTTCGCGCTTTCGGGCTCGTCGGTGATCGCCTCGCCCTATCGTGACCGGGATGGGCGAGTAGTCGGTGTAGTCGGGGTTATCGGGCCGACGCGGTTGAATTATGCGCGCGTTGTCCCCATGGTAGATTTCACCGCCCAATCGCTGGGCAAGCTCATCGGATAGCTGGAACAACAAGACTTATGAGTGAACAACCCAAGCCGCAGGATGATTCCGCGGTAACCGAGGAATTGGCTGGCGTGCCGGAAGAACTGCTCGATTCGGGCGAAGATCTCGCCCGCCTGCGCGAGGAGCTGGATGCGGCAAAGCAGGATGTACTTTACGCCAAGGCTGAAACGCAGAACGTCCGCCGCCGCCTGGAAAAGGACATTGCCGACAGCCGGATCTATGCCGCAACTTCGTTCGCGCGCGATATCCTGTCGGTTTCGGACAACCTGGCCCGCGCGCTCGAATCGATTCCCGGTGACCTGCGCGAGGATGACAAGTTCAAGAACCTCGTCGCCGGGATCGAGGCGACCGGGCGCGAGATCGAAAAGGTCTTTGCCAGCCACGGGATCAGCCGCATCGCCGCGACCGGCCTGCCACTCGATCCCAACCAGCATCAGGCGATGATCGAAATCCCCTCGACCGATGTCGCGCCGGGCACCGTGCTGCAGGAACTGCAGGCCGGCTACATGATCAAGGACCGGCTGCTGCGGCCGGCGATGGTTGCGGTTTCAAAGAAGCCTGACTGACCGGGAAACCTGCCCCTTCGCGGGAACCCTATCGCTCCGTGGCTCATTTCCCTAGCGGAATGAGCCACGGAGCTTACCCCCCCTCAATTTCTCTTGACCACTAGGAATCGAATGTGATTCAGGGAGTCTCCATAGGATTTGGAGGCTTGGCAGATGGAGCATTCAGGGTTGGTTGCGGCGATTGAGGCCGATTTCAAGGTGCGGTTGCCGGGGTATCACAAATCGCGGCGGGAGGGCTTGTCGGCGCTGGCCGGGGTAATGCTTGAGGTGCGCAGCGCCAATTTGATGGAGTTGGCGGCGGCTTTGCCACGCGACATTGGCGCGGCGGATGACCGCTATCAATATATTGAGCGGCAGTTGATGAACCCGGCGATCAACACCGACGACGTGATCAAATCCTATGCCAGGGAGGTGATCGAACGTTTGTCGGCGCGCGGCGAGACGGTCATTCTGCAAATAGATCAAAGCCATATCAACGCGGTGAACGAGGTGCTGATGGTGTCGGTGCGCCTGCGCAAACGGGCGCTTCCGATTGGCTGGCGGGTGCGGTCGACACAGGGCAATATTGGCTTTGCGGTTCAAGAGGAACTGCTGGACAGCATCAAAGCGTGGTTGCCCGACGGCGTTGCCGTGATGCTGGCCGCAGACCGCTTCTACGGCACCGCCAAGCTGATCGGCTGGTGCCAGAAGGCGGGCTGGTCCTACCGCATTCGCCTGAAAGGCAATCTGACGCTGGCGCATCTGGGCGGCGAACTCACCACCGGTGAGGTCATCGCCCTGTGCCCCGAGGGCGTTCAGGACGCAGAACTCTGGGGTAGCGGCGTCACCACCAATATCGGGGCTTTGCATGAAAAGGGCCACAAGGAGCCCTGGATCATTGCCATGGATGCCAAGCCATCGCGCTATACCGTGCTTGATTACGGCATGCGCTGGGGGATCGAGACCATGTTCTCCGACTTCAAAAGCCGGGGCTTTGGCCTCATGCAAAGCCAGATCAAGAAACCCGAACGGCTCGAACGGCTCATTCTGGTCATGAGCATCGCGCTCTATTGGGCGGTCTCCTGCGGGGCCTTTGCAGAACAGCAAGCCGCCGACAGCGGCTTAAAAAGGGGACTCTGAAACAGGCGCTCAGATCGCTCACCTCCCTATTC
Source organism: Alphaproteobacteria bacterium (assembly GCA_031363685.1). GTDB lineage: Bacteria > Pseudomonadota > Alphaproteobacteria > Sphingomonadales > Sphingomonadaceae > Novosphingobium. The sequence continues at coordinate 3,366 of JANLUV010000162.1, forward strand.
AAGTCCGGCTTGCGCTTCCTGCGACGATGTATCGCCCTCTCCCTGCCCATCCCAACGCTGTGGAAAACATGGATCAGCGAAACACTATGTCCTCAGGAAATTGAGGGGTGGTAAGGCCACGGAGTTTTGCCATGTTCACTAGGATAATCATGCCCCTAGCTGCCGCTGGCATGCTGGCACTGGGCGGCTGCGCAAGCAACTATGCCGGCGAAGGCGCGCTGGCCGGGGCCGCTGGTGGTGCGATCATCGGTGCAGCCACCAACGGCAACGTCGGCCGGGGCGCGCTGATCGGCGGCGCGGCCGGGGCGGCCGTCGGTTCGATCATCAGGAAGGACGGCAAGTGCTATCGCTATGACAGCAACGGCGATCGCTATCGCGTACGGTGCTGATGCACCGGTAACAGCGCAAGCAGCAGTTCCGCCGGCCGGTCGCCGGGGATCGCCGCGCTGATGGTGGCCAGCCAGCCGTGGGCAACAATCTCCGCCTGCTGCTCGATGCCATAGCGGCTGAGCGGCCGGTCTGGCGCCAATGTATAGTCATACCGGCAAAACGGGTGCCGCAGCAGCGGCAGCCACCACCGCCCCCGCAGTTGCGCCTGCCATACGTGCGTCAGTTCATGCACGAACAGCGTGTGTAGTCCCGGACCTGCCACCCCGAAATCGTCGCGGTAAAGCAAGCTGCGAGGATGGAAGTGAAGGTGGCCGCACGGCGCCATGACCGTGGTGGCGGGCTGGAACGGGAACCACTTGTCGCGCCGGATCCGCACTCCCGACGGATCAAGCGCCGCGCCGAACACCGCTTGCGCGATCGCGGTTTCGCCAGCGGTCAGCGGGCGTTCATGGCCCGGAGGAATGGCCTGCGGCGATTCCGTCAGTTGGCGGTGCCCGGCGCCACAACGGTGAGCGGCGCGGACAGCTTGTCACCGTCGGAGAAAGTCAGCGTCAGTTCCACGATCGCGCCCGGCTTCCAGTCATCCGGCACGTCATCCACCATCACATGATTGCCGCCCGGGGCGAACGCCAGTGCCGCGCCCGGCTTGACCTCGGGATCGGCCATCATGCCCATGGTGGTCTTGCCATTGGTGGTGATGGTCTGGTGCAGCATCGCCATGCCCGCGCCAGCGACATCGACCGCAGCGATCACCGCCGGTTTCGGCCCGTTGTTCGTCACCGTGAAATAGGCCGCCCCGGGGTTGCCCTTCACCGCCGGCAGCGCCAGTTGGCCACCGCTCAGTGACAGGCCGGGCTTGGCATCGGGTGCAGCCGCCGCGCTTTCGCCGGGTACGGCGCCGGGTTCCTTGCCCTGCTGGCAGGCGGCCAGCGCGAAGGCCAGCAGGGTCAGCGGAACAAGACGGGAAATGCGCTTCATGCGATGGCCTTCCGGGAAGTGCTGCAATTGGCTGCAATTCCTAGAGGCGCCGCGCCCTTGTGCCAAGAAAAACCGCACCTATATCGCGCTCTTCAACGAGCCGCCGAGGGGGTCTTGCCGAAACCGGGAGATCCCCGTTGCGGGGTCACCAATCGACGTGAGGAATGGGGTTATAATGGGTAAAGTCATCGGCATCGACCTCGGTACCACCAACAGCTGCGTGGCCGTGATGGACGGCGGCAAGCCGAAGGTCATCGAAAACTCGGAAGGCGCGCGCACCACGCCCTCGATCGTCGCGTTCACCAAGGATGGTGAGCGGCTGATCGGGCAGCCGGCCAAGCGGCAGGCAGTTACCAATCCGGACAACACGATCTTCGCGGTGAAGCGCCTGATCGGCCGCCGTTTTGAAGACCCTATCACGCACAAGGACATGGAACTTGTCCCCTACAAGATCGCCAGGGGCAAGAACGGCGATGCCTGGGTTTCGGCCGGCGGCACCGATTACAGCCCGTCGCAGATTTCGGCCTTCATCCTGCAGAAGATGAAGGAAACGGCCGAAGCGTATCTTGGCGAAACGGTTACCCAGGCGGTCATCACCGTCCCGGCCTACTTCAACGACGCGCAGCGCCAGGCGACCAAGGACGCCGGCCAGATCGCCGGCCTTGAAGTGCTGCGCATCATCAACGAGCCGACTGCGGCGGCGCTCGCCTATGGCCTCGAAAAGAACGACGGCAAGACCATCGCGGTCTATGACCTTGGCGGCGGCACGTTCGACATCTCGGTGCTCGAAATCGGCGACGGCGTGTTCGAGGTGAAGTCGACCAACGGCGACACGTTCCTCGGCGGCGAGGATTTCGATGCGAAGATCGTCGAATATCTGGCCGACAAGTTCAAGGCCAAGGAAGGGCTTGACCTCAAGACCGATCGCCTGGCGCTGCAGCGGCTCAAGGAAGCCGCAGAAAAGGCCAAGATCGAGCTGTCGTCGGCCCAGAACACCGAAATCAACCTGCCGTTCATCACCGCCCGCATGGAAGGCGGCGCCACCACCCCGCTGCACCTTGTCGAGACGATCACCCGCGCCGACCTGGAACGGCTGGTGTCCGACCTGATCCAGCGCACGATGGAACCGTGCCGCAAGGCGCTCGCCGATGCCGGGCTCAAGGCTTCGGACATCGACGAAGTCGTGCTCGTCGGCGGCATGACGCGCATGCCCAAGGTGCGCGATGCGGTGAAGGACTTCTTCGGCAAGGAGCCCCACACCGGCGTGAATCCGGACGAAGTCGTCGCCATGGGTGCCGCGATCCAGGCCGGCGTGCTGCAGGGCGACGTCAAGGACGTGCTGCTGCTTGACGTTACCCCGCTGTCGCTGGGGATCGAGACGCTGGGCGGCATCATGACCCGCATGATCGATCGTAACACCACGATCCCGACCAAGAAGAGCCAGATCTACTCGACCGCCGAAGACAACCAGCAGGCGGTGACGATCCGGGTTTTCCAGGGTGAGCGCGAGATGGCGCAGGATAACAAGATGCTCGGCCAGTTCGACCTGCTCGGCATCCCGTCAGCGCGCCGCGGCGTGCCGCAGATCGAAGTCACGTTTGACATCGACGCCAACGGCATTGTCAACGTCTCGGCCAAGGACAAGGGCACCGGCAAGGAACAGCAGATCCGCATCCAGGCGTCGGGCGGCTTGTCCGACGCCGACATCGACCAGATGGTCCGCGACGCAGAGAAGTTCGCTGCTGAAGACAAGCAGCGGCGTGAAGCGGCCGAAGCCCGCAACAATGCCGACAGTCTGGTCCACGCGACCGAGCGCCAGCTGGCCGACAACGGCGACAAGATCGATGCCGTGCTGAAGGCGGAGATCGAAGCCGCGATTGCCGAAACCAAGGAAGCGATTGCCAGCGAAGACATCGCCGCGATGACCGCCAAGACCCAGGCCCTGACCGACAAGGCCATGAAGATGGGCCAGGCGATCTACGAGAACGAGCAGGCCGCAGCCGCTTCGCCGGGAGCCGAGGCTCCGGCCGGTGGTGAAGACGTGGTCGATGCCGAGTTCTCGGAAGTCGATGAAAAAAAGGGTTGATATTGCAATGAACCGGAACCGCCGCCTCCGTGGGATCGTGGGCGGCGGTTCACTGCAGGGACGGGGCAATGTCGGTAGAGATTGATTTTTACGAACTGCTCGAAGTCGAGCGCACGGCGGACGATGCGACGCTCAAGTCGGCCTACCGCAAGCTGGCGATGAAGTTTCACCCGGACAAGAACCCGGGGTGCGAGGATTCGGAGAGCCGCTTCAAGGCGATCGCTCAGGCCTATGTATGCCTGAAGGATCCGCAGAAGCGCGCCGCCTACGACCGCTATGGCCATGCCGCCTTCCAGCAGGGCGGCCAAGGGGGCGGCGGCGGACCGGAAGCCGGCTTCAGCGACATCGGCGATATCTTCGAATCCTTCTTCGGCAATGCCTTTGGCGGCGGCGGACGCCAGCAGGCGGCGCGCGGCGCGGATCTGCGTTACGACATGGAAATCGGCCTCGACGAGGCGTTCCATGGCA
>JANLUV010000524.1:0-2101 GCA_031363685.1 Alphaproteobacteria bacterium
CGTTGCTGCGGCCTCAACTGATCCTACCCGGAGCGGCCCTCACCGGATGCTTACGCACCTGCGCCCACAGCGCATGGATCAACGCGTCCTTCTGCTCGTGCGAAAGACCCGAAAGGTCGGAAAGCGGCGGCAGCGGTTCCACCCGCAGGTTGAATCAATCCAGCCCAAGCTTGTCAACTCAAATGCGGGTTTCATCCGCACCACGTCCCGCAATCACGCGCCACGCCACCCCCGTCAGAAAATGGCAGCCTCAACCCCCGGTTGAGCAGTTACAAATATTCATTACATGAAATTTGAAATATTATCCGCGGTTTCAATGGGATGGCCCGCTTACACGGATGAAGTCGTCCAGGAAATTTTCGGATAAATCCCGTTGTCATATTGACAGATTGGTTCAATATGGGTCAAGAGGTATCGTGACCTCGGGCAACGATGAGTCAATGCGCAGAGTAGTTCAATTAACGAGAGCGGCTGCATAATGCCGCTCCCCAGGAGAAAAGAGGATGGCAGCGCGGGGCCTTCCCGCTCTCGGGAAAGCGTTCGCCGACATTGTCAACGCGACGTCAGACATGCGGGGCAGTTGCACCTGATAAAAGCTGTCGCAACGGTCCGCACGACATGCCGCAATGTAAAAGCGCTACACGCTAAAATCGCGGGGAGAGATTTGCATGCACTATTCGAAATACGTGGCTCGCGGCGCTATTGCGGCTCTGCTCGCAACCGTTTCTGCTGGCGTGTTGATGGCGGGTGCGCCGATCGTCAATCCGGACGGCACGGCTGTCATCGGCATGGACAGGGTCGCGCCCGACCAGCAGGCTATGACCCCGGCCGAAGGTGATACCGACTGGCCAGCTTACAACGGCCGGCTTGACGGGGTGCGGTTCGGCGCGGCTAATCAGATCACTGCGGACAATGTCGGCGCGCTGGAGGAAGCGTGCCGGGTGAGGGTTGGCGGACCCGGTCCGTTTAGCGCCGGACCGATCCTGGTCGGCGGCGTGCTGTACCTCACCACCAGTCGGTCGACGCTGGCGGTCAATCCGACCAACTGCGATATCATTTGGAAATCGCGCTATGAACCGGAACAGCGCGAGGTTTTTGTTCACAACCGCGGCGCAGCCTATGCCGACGGCCTGATCGTGCGCGGCACCGGCGATGCGCGCCTGGTCGCCTATGACGCGCGGACCGGCAAGGAAGCGTGGAAGACGGTGGCCGGGGATCCCACCGGCGGCGAATATGTCTCCTCCGCGCCGATCGCGTGGAACGGGATGATCTTTGCCGGCCTCGCTGGGGGCGACACCGGTATGCAGGGCCGGATGATGGCGTTCGACGCAAAGTCCGGCAAGCAACTGTGGTCGTTCAACACGATCCCCGTCGCGGGCGAATTCGGCAACGACAGCTGGTCGGGCGATAGCTGGAAGCGTGGCGGCGGCGGCACCTGGTCATCGTTCACGCTGGACACGGAAACCAAGGAACTGTTTGTGCCCGTCGCCAACCCCGCGCCCGATCTCAACGCCGCGGTCCGCAAGGGCGACAATCTTTACACGAACTCGATGCTGGTGCTCGATCCGGTTACGGGCAAGCGGCTGTGGCATTACCAGACCCGCCCGAACGATAACCACGATTACGGCGTAACCCCGCCTGCCGTACTGATCACCGCCAGGGATGGGCGCAAGATCGCGGCGCAGGCATCGAAAGACGGGTTCGTCTATCTGATCGACCGCAAGACGCACAAGCTGATCGCTAAGACCCCGGTGACGACCATCCTGAACCACGATGCGCCGCCCACGCCGGAGGGCGTCAAGGCCTGCCCAGGCATGACCGGCGGCGTGTTATACAATTCACCCGGCTACGATCCGACCACCAATGCGCTTACAGTTGGTGCGGTAGACTGGTGCTCGATCCTGATGATCGACCCGCAACAGCAGTACAAGCGCGGCGATTATTACCTTGGCGGCAAGTTCAAGCAGGATGGGCTTGGCTCCGGCTGGATCACCTCGCTGGATGCATCCACTGGCAAGATCCGTTGGCAGTATCATACACCGGCACCGGTCGTGGGGGCAATTACGCCGACAGCGGGCGGCGTCACTTTCGCCGGTGACAT
>JANLUV010000027.1:0-2494 GCA_031363685.1 Alphaproteobacteria bacterium
GTTCCGACTTGTCGGTCAGCTTGTAAGCAGCGGCGATGTCCTTGCCGACCAGCTTCTTGAGCTCGTCCTTCATTGCCGTATTGTCCGAAACGGCGACATCCCAGGGATCCTTGGCAGCCTTTTCAGCCAGATCGATGATCAGGTTCACGACCTTCTTGCACTCATCGTGCGCGAAGATCACCGCGCCGAGCATGATCTCTTCGGACAGTTCCTTGGCTTCGGATTCGACCATCATCACGGCGTTGCCGGTGGCGGCCACGACCAGGTCAAGCGCGCCGGCGGCAGCGGTTTCCTGCCTGGGGTTGAGTGTATAGGCGCCATCTTCATAGCCGACGCGGCAAGCGCCGATCGGACCCATGAACGGCAGGCCCGAGATGGTCAGCGCGGCCGAGGCGGCAATCAGCGCGAGAATATCGGGCTCGATTTCGCCATCATAGCTCAGAACCTGGGCGATGACGTTGATTTCGTTATAGAAGCCTTCGGGGAACAGCGGACGGATCGGACGGTCGATCAGGCGGGAAACCAGCGTTTCCTTTTCTGTGGCGCCGCGTTCACGCTTGAAGAAGCCGCCCGGAATACGACCGGCGGCGAAGAACTTTTCCTGATAGTGGACGGTCAGCGGGAAGAAGTCCTGCCCTTCCTTGACCGACTTTGCAGCGGTGACCGCGCACAGGACAACAGTTTCGCCATAAGTGGCGAGGACCGCGCCGTCAGCCTGACGGGCAATGCGGCCGGTTTCCAGCGTGAGGGTCTTTCCGCCCCATTCCAGGGATACGGTTTTGACGTCGAACATGGTATTTCCTTCAGCCCGCGAGCCCTATTGCCGGCGGGGTTTGCTGCCGGGGTAGTGCCGTCCCGGTCCGGTGCGGGGCCATTCGTGCCCCTGGGGCCCTCACCGAACTGTGAGCGGCCCCGATGCGATAAGCGGCCCACCATGGGGCCGCTTCACTTGTGCTTACTTGCGCAGGCCAAGCTTTGAAATCAGCGCGTTATACCGGCCGACATCCTGTTTCTTCAGGTAGTCGAGCAGGGTGCGGCGCTTGTTCACCATCATCAGCAGGCCACGGCGGGAATGGTTATCCTTGTGGTGGGCCTTGAAGTGATCGGTCAGCGTGACGATGCGGCTGGTCAGGATCGCGACCTGGACTTCCGGCGAACCGGTGTCGCCCGACTGGCGCGCGTTGTCCTTGATGATTTCCTGCTTCTTTTCAGGGCTAACCGACATATCATTTACTCCGCGACATCGGAAAGATTGAATCCCCGCACGACGCTCAGGCTTCCGCCTGAAAGCTCGACCAGCGCGACCGGCACCATGCCGCTGCGCGCCCACCAAAGCCCGTCATCCTGGGGCAGCCCGGTCAGAACGCGGCCCTGTCGGACCGCCCTTGCCTGTTCCGGGCCGAGGTCAAGAGCCGGGATGTCGACCAGCCCTGCCTCCAGCGGCAAGAGTACGTTCTCAAGAGGCGCGCCCTTACCCACTTCGTTCAGATTGTCCAGTGAAATCGCTGCCGTTTCCGCAAAGGGACCGGCCTTCAGGCGGCTCAACATCGTGACGTGGCCGCAGGTTCCGAGCGCGTGTGCGATATACCGCGCGAGGCTGCGGATGTAGGTGCCCTTGGAAACGTGGGCCACGAGCGTGACGTCCGCCAGTTCCTCTCCGGTTAGGGGAGGGGGACCGGCCGCAGGCTGGTGGAGCGGGCTCTCCTCCGGACGAAGCGTCACATTTTGCTCAAAGCCACCTCCACCGCCTGCGGCGGTCCCCCTCCCCGAACCGGGGAGGGGTTCGAGCGAATAGATCGTTACGTGGCGCGACTTCAATTCCACCGTCTCGCCCGCCCGCGCCAGATCATAGGCACGCCGCCCATCGACCATCAGCGCCGAATAGGCGGGCGGCACCTGTTCGATCGGCCCGGTGAACTGCACCAGCACCGCCGCGACTTGCGCCTGCGTCGGCCGGACCTCGCACTCCGCAATCACCTTGCCTTCAACGTCGAGCGTATCGGTTTCGCTGCCGAACTGCACGGTGAAGGCATAAACCTTGCTCGCATCAAGCATCCGCCCAGCCAGCTTGGTCGCCTCGCCCAGCGCGATCGGCAGCACACCGGTGGCGAGCGGATCGAGCGTGCCGCCGTGACCGACCTTGACCTTCCTGCCGTATCCCGCCTCGCGCAGATTGCGTTTCACCGCCGCAACGGCCTGGGTCGAGCCCAGCCCGAGCGGCTTGTCGAGGATGATCCAGCCATGCGGGACAACAGTCATCGGCATTAGCGTCCGAAGGCTCCGCCCGCGACCACGTCGGCCAGCGCGAGGTAATGGTTGCTCAGCCATTCGACTGGCGGCCTCAGCAGCTTGCCCACCGGGTCAAACCCCGGAATCAGCCACGGCAGCACAATCAGCAGCACCAGCACCAGCATGAACCCGAACTTCCGCATCCGGCCATACAGTTCCGCGAGTCGCTCCGGCAGCAGCCCCTCGGCGATGTGCGAGCCGTCGA
>JANLUV010000036.1:0-5101 GCA_031363685.1 Alphaproteobacteria bacterium
TGACGCCCAGTTTATGTTGGGTGAGATGCACTTTCACGGCCAAGGTGTGCCCCAGGATGATGCCCAGGCAGTGAGTTGGTACCGGGCGGCAGCCGAGCAGGGCGATGCTGATGCCCAGTACGAATTGGGTCGGATGTACGACACGGGCCGAGGTCTGCCCCAGGACGACACTGAGGCGGCGCGTTGGTACCAGGCGGCAGCCGAGCAGGGCGATGCTCATGCCCAGTACGAGTTGGGGGGCATGTTCTGGAGCGGCCGAGGTGTGCCAAAGGATGAGGCCGAGGCAGCGCAGTGGTTTCGAAAGGCGGCGGAGCAGGGAAATTCCGCTGCCCAGTATCTGCTGGGATGGATGCACGAGAATGGTCGAGGGGCGACCCAGAATTATGCTCAAGCTGTACGCTGGTACCGAATCGCGGCCCGACAGGGAGATGCTGCTGCCAAGAAGAAATTGTGGGCAGCGGGGTATTCCGTGGACTGAACGATCCGGATCAGTGGGCAGAAAATGCCCAAAAATTTGTCGGCGAACATGAGGCACGGATCGGCTCGACGAAGCAGGAAACGCTTACCAAGCCCGGCATGGCGAACCACGAAGGCAGCCACGAAGAGGAATGCCGGCTCCTGGCTGAGCGTTTCGGCTTGTTTCGCCAGGACAATATCTGATTGAGGCTCTGATTTTTGAAATTCGGCGATTTTTGCCATCCTCTTCGGGCGATCAATGAAGCCCCCCACACTTGGTTAAATCAAGTCCCCCCTCGGGGGCCTCCCCCGGGAAAAGAATCCTTTCCTGACCCACTTCCAGCCGTCCCGACACAGCACAGCAGTCGGTTGCTAGGGCCTCGATCCGAATTATCAGTACACCCCCGGCTATCTATCGGCGGGGGGAGCGAAAGGGGGCGGGGTTGCATCCGGTGCCCGTGGGGCGCCCGCAAAAATGTGGGGGAGAGTGTGGGGGAGCGCAGGGCTGTTCATAGAAATATGTTATAATATAGTACTATAAGTAGTAGGTTCTATACAAGCCCTGCCACCACCCCTTCCAATGCGATGCTGCGGCCCGCTCGCCAGGCTGCCGCGCTCCGGCGTGATATAGCGGACGATACTGTCGCCGACCCGCCTTGCCGCCGCGCCCGCGACCCCCTAGATGGGCGTGATGTCAGGCGAAATCACAGATAACCGGGGCCGCGGCGAAGCAGGCTGGCGCTGGCCGAGCATTCATCCCGAAGGGCGCAAGTACGGCCTGATCGTTGGGGGGGTGGCGCTCGTCTTCACGCTGCTGGCGTGGGAAACGATCGCGTGGCCGCTGGGCTTCCTGACGCTGGGCGTGCTGGCGTTCTTTCGCGACCCGCAGCGCGTGACGCCGCAGGGTGGCCGGTTCATCGTGGCGCCGGCTGATGGGCTGGTCACGTTGATCCGCAAGTTGGACCCACCGCGCGAACTGGTGGTGGATGATGGCACCGGCGCACCGGGGCTGGGCGCGGGCCAGGTCACGCGGATCTCGATTTTCATGAGCGTGTTCGACGTGCACATCAACCGCGCCCCGATCGGCGGCACGGTGCGGCGGGTGGTCTATATTCCCGGCAAGTTCCTCAATGCCGATCTCGACAAGGCGAGCGAGGAGAACGAGCGTCAGCACCTGCTGATCGAACGTAGTGACGGGGTGCGGATCGGCTTTACCCAGATTGCCGGGCTGGTCGCGCGGCGGATCGTGCCGTTCATCAAGCCGGGCGATATCCTGGCGGCCGGGCAGCGGGTCGGGCTGATCCGGTTCGGTAGCCGGGTGGACGTCTACCTGCCCGAAGGGACCGAGCCGCGCGTCTTGCTGGGGCAGAAGATCGTGGCGGGCGAAACCGTGCTGGCCGAGCTTGGTCAGCAACTGCTGATCGAGGGCGTCACCCAGTGAACGGTGAGGAACGGGGGCCGCGGCGGGAGATCGGACGCGACCATCCGGTCCGGCTGCCCGGTGGGCTGACCTTGCGCGCGCTGGTGCCCAACGCAATCACGGCTGCGGCGCTGGCCTTCGGGCTGACGGGGATACGCTTTGCGATCACCGCCGCCAGCGGTCATCCGGTCGAGCCGGCGCAAGGCGCGAGCGGACTGCCGCTGGACGACTGGCAGAAAGCGGTGCTGGCGGTGATTCTGGCCGGAGTGCTTGACGGGATCGATGGCCGGATCGCCCGGCTGCTCAAGGCCCAATCGCGCTTTGGGGCGGAACTGGACAGCCTGGCCGACGCGATTTCGTTCGGTGTAGCCCCGGCATTGATCCTGTTCCTGTGGTCGCTGCAGGACCTGCCGCGACTGGGCTGGTTCGCCAGCCTGGCGTTCGCGATCTGCTGCGCGCTGCGGCTGGCCCGGTTCAATGCGCGCATCGACATGGCCGAGCAGCCGCATAAGTCGGCCGGGTATCTGACCGGGGTGCCCGCGCCGCTGGGGGCGGGGCTGGCGTTCCTGCCGATGTATCTGTGGATCGCGACCGGAGAGCCGATTTTTCGCAATCCGCTGCTGGTCGGCGGGTGGCTGGTGGTAATCGCGTTCCTGCTCATTTCGAGCGTCGCCACGCTGTCATGGACTTCGCTGCGACCACGCAAGGCGATCCGGCTTGAACTGCTGGTGGTGTTTGCGCTGGTCGGGGCCGCTCTGCTGAGCGAGCCATGGCTGACGCTGGTGGGGATCTGCCTCGTCTACCTGGCGCTCATCCCCTATGGGGTGTGGAGCTATGGCCGGATCAGGCGGCTACGCGCAGCGCGGGCCGCTTCCGTACTGGAATCTGGGCCGGAATCTGGACCGCACGATCCATCTGCCTGACCCGGCCACCGCGAGTGAGCGGCGCCAGTTCGCGCACTTCGACCGTGCTCATCCGCAGTACAAATTCGCGGGTATTGTCGAGCGCGGCAAGTTCAGCCCGGAGCGCGCGGAACTGCGCCCCGTATTGCCGCCAGGCCATGGCCAGCGCGGCAAGGGCGAAGACGCCGCTTGACAGGAACAGGGCGGGAAGAACGAAATCGGTCACGGCGGCAAGCATTCCGGCGGTCCTTCTTGTCTTCATCCGGCGGTGGGTCCGGCTAACCGGCCCGGCCGCTGGATTCTTGTGGATAACCCTTGGTTGACCCGGCGGTTCCATGTTCCGGTATGATCGCTTTATGTTCCGTAGATGTTCCGTCCGTCAAGCAAAAAATCATGGTTTGTTCTCATTCGTTCCGGTGTTTGATTTGAGTCTGGAAATTTGCGGGAATTACCGCTAAGGCGCGCTCCGTTGCGGGTCTGTCCGGTGCAACCCGGGCCGGCTGTCGCAGCAAATCCACACGGGAAGCACCACACCCGGTGCCGCAGCGGGCTTTGCCGCACGGTTCCAGCTTCCCGGAGGTTCAACCGGAAAGGAATACCCTATGGCGGCTCCTGTCGTCTCCATGCAGCAGCTTATCGAGGCCGGCGCACACTTCGGCCACCAGACCCACCGCTGGAACCCGCGGATGAAGCCGTACATTTTCGGCGCCCGCAACGGGGTTCACATCCTTGACCTGTCGCAGACCGTGCCGCTGTTCGCGCGTGCGCTCGACTTCATCTCGAGCACGGTCCAGGCTGGCGGCAAGGTGCTGTTCGTCGGCACCAAGCGCCAGGCGCAGCAGCCGGTTGCCGATGCGGCCCGCGCGTGCGGCCAGCACTTCGTCAACCACCGCTGGCTGGGCGGCATGCTGACCAACTGGAAGACCATCTCGGGTTCGATCAAGCGCCTCAAGACGCTGGAAGAACAGCTGGGCGGCGACACCACCGGCCTGACCAAGAAGGAAGTGCTTCAGTTGACGCGCGAGCGCGACAAGCTTGAAATGTCGCTCGGCGGCATTCGCGACATGGGCGGCATTCCCGACGTGATGTTCGTGATCGACGCCAACAAGGAAGAACTGGCGATCAAGGAAGCCAACGTGCTTGGTATTCCGGTCGTCGCGATCCTCGATTCGAACGTTTCGCCGGATGGCATCGCGTTCCCGATCCCGGCCAACGACGACGCCAGCCGCGCGCTGCGCCTGTATTGCGAAACCGTGGCCCAGGCTGCCAAGAAGGGCGGGCGTGAAGCGATCGTCGATTCGGGCGCCGATATCGGTGCGATGGACGAGCCGATTGAGGAAACGCTTGAAGCGACGCCGGTAGCCGCCATCGAAGTTTCCCCGGCCGCATTTGCCGAAGCGGCGGCCGAAGCCGCCCCTGAAGCAACCACCGAAGGCTGATTGCGGAACGTCGCCCAGCGGCGCTCCGTCACAAAACTTTAGCGCGCCGGGTCCATGGGCCCGGCGGCTGACCATTCAAGTAATCAAGGACAAACGCGATGGCTTACACCGCCGCTGACGTGAAGAACCTGCGCGACCGCACTGGCGCCGGCATGATGGATTGCAAGAAGGCGCTGGACGAAACCGCCGGCGAGATCGAAGCGGCAATCGACGCGCTGCGCGCCAGGGGCCTGGCCGCTGCCGCCAAAAAGTCGAGCCGCACCGCGGCCGAGGGCCTGGTCGGCGTGGCCGTGACCGGCACCAAGGGCGTTGCGGTCGAGGTCAATTCGGAAACCGACTTCGTTGCCAAGAACGACCAGTTCCAGGACTTCGTGCGCAAGACCACCGAAGTCGCGCTGGGCGCCGCTTCGGACGATATCGATGCGCTGAAGGCTTCGGCTTACCCGGATGGCGGCACCGTCACCGAGAAGCTGACCAATAACGTCGCCACCATTGGCGAGAACCAGCAGGTGCGCCGCATGAAGACCGTGTCGGTCGGCAGCGGCATCGTCGTGCCCTACATGCACAATGCGGCCGCGCCGAACCTGGGCAAGATCGGCGTGCTGGTTGCGCTGGAATCGGAAGCCGGCGCGGATGTGCTGGAGCCGCTGGGCAAGCAGATCGCGATGCATATCGCCGCAGCGTTTCCGCTGGCACTGAATGCTGACGACCTTGATGCCGAACTGATCGCGCGCGAACGCAAGGTCGCGGCCGACAAGGCCGCCGAAAGCGGCAAGCCGGCTGAAGTGCAGGCCAAGATGGTCGACGGCGCAGTCGCCAAGTATGCCAAGGAAAACGCGCTGCTCAGCCAGGTGTTCGTCATGGACAACAAGACCCCGATCGCC
>JANLUV010000173.1:0-2586 GCA_031363685.1 Alphaproteobacteria bacterium
CTACTGATCCGCCGCAATATCGCCGATGGCGATCTGGCGTTCTTCACCACCTGGTGCCCGGTTGGAACATCCATCGCAACGCTCGTTGCCGTTGAAGGGCGTCGCTGGGCCATCGAGGACAGCTTCGAGACCACCAAGAACGAACTCGGGCTCGATCACAACGCGAGACCCGCTCCTGGCACGGATGGCATCGCCATGTGTCGCTCGTCATGCTCGCGTTCGCCATGATGGCGGCAATCCGTTACCACGCAAACCAGGCACCGCCCCCAAAAAGGATGCGGATGCGACCAGTCGGCCTCTGATCCGCTGGTCGATCCAGGAGGTCCGCCGTATCGCCATCCGGCTGGCGCAGCGACGCATCCAGCCCGCTCACATAATCGCCTGGTCATGCTGGCGAAGAGCACACCAAGCCTCCGCACAGCGCGCTCATATCTTGGCAAAATCACAACTGTAATGCTAGGCCCGCTCAGTCCCTAGCCCACCCAGCGCCAGATTCCCGCCGGCACGCCCGCCAGCCACACGTGCAGCGCGGTGACCCCAAGCCAGACCAGCAGCGCCACGATCCACATCGTGCCGATGTCGCCCAGCTTGCGAAGATCGGGCCAGAAGCTGGTGCGCTGCATCCACACCCCCCACTCGCGGCCGTTCTGGGCCAGCTTGCGGGCGTCCTGCAGTTTGCCCCGACCAGTGCGAGAAGCAGGATTGCCAGCGCCAGCACGATCGTGCGCGCGGTCGGCGAGGCCAGGATATGGCTGACGGACCACAGCGCGAACGCCATCATCATCGGATGGCGGGTCACCTTGAACACGCCCCACGGCTTGCGCGCCGACAGGCCCGCCAGCTGGGCCATCGGCAGGGCCGGATTGCGATTGAGCGCCGCGAGCAACAATGCCATCGCCGCGATGGTCAGGATACTGGCGGCGATCCACGGCACCGCCGCCGTCCCGTCCCATAGCGCCGGGGCCGGGCTGGCGCGATGAAAGGCGAGCGCGATCCACGTCAGGGCCGCGAAGGCGATCAGCGAATAGACCAGCAGGAACCCGCGTTCGCCCAGGCCGCGCACCATCGGTTTCCGCAAGGGATTCGACAGGAGAAAATGCGTACCGACAAATGCGGCGCACGCCGCCACCAGCGGGATAAGCTCCCCGTCCATCCTCCAGCCCCTTTTTATTGCGGGAATCAGCCCGATCTTGGCAGGCTGGCCATCCCCGGTTCTTCGTTGGGACCACCATATACCTTGGCGGCGTTTTCTGGCGATGCCCGATCTTCAAGGCGGCCCAGATGCATCCAGCGCTTCACGAACGGGGCGCAAAGCATGACCACTACGGCAATGGCCAGCGTCCACCAGCCGATCTTCGCATAGATCGCCAGCGTCAGCTCCTTCGACATTTCCCCGGTTTCCCCGCCGGTCGCCTCGCCGATTTTTCCGGCCACGAAATTGCCCACTGCGGTCATGTAGAACCACGCCCCCATGATGAAACTGCCGAGGTGCAGCGGCGCCAGCCGGGTCATCGCGGACAGGCCGACCGGCGACAGGCACAGCTCGCCGGTGGTCTGCAACAGATAGATCAGGAACACGAACAACACCGGGGTCAGCGCCGCTGCACCCACGTTGTGCGCGCCCCACACGAACACGAGGAACGACAGCCCGACCTGGACCAGCGCGATGCCGAACTTGGCCGGTGCCGACGGTTCCAGCCCCTTGCGCCCCAGCCACTGCCACAGCGCGGCAAAGATCGGGCCAAGCAGCACGATGTAAATGGGGTTGATCGACTGGAACAGGCTGGTCGGCACCCCGGCCCGATCGACATAGCGGTCGGTATAAAGGCTGAGGCTGCCACCCGCCTGCTCGAACAGGCCCCAGAACACCGGGTTCAGCGCGATCAGGAACAGGATCGCGAACATGCGCTCGCGCGGCTCCTTCGGCAGGTTGAACGCTTCGTACAGGGTATAGCCCAGCATCGCCACGCCGGTCACAATCAGCAGCGACTGGATCACGTCCTGAAACTGGATCAGCCCCCACAGGACCGCCACGGCAGCCAAGCCCACGCCGTAGAGCGTCCACTCGCGCTGCTTGGTCAGCGGCACCGGCGGCTCGCCCTTGCCCTGCAGCGCGGCCTTGCCGGCGATGAAGATGACCAGCCCCAGCACCATGCCGATGCCCGCCAACCCGAACCCCCACGACCAGCCGATGGTCTCGCCCAGATAGCCGACCAGAATCGTCCCGATCGCCGCGCCCACGTTCACGCCCATGTAGAAGATCGTATAGGCCGAATCGCGGCGGACATCGGTCATCCGGTAAAGCTGGCCGACGATCACCGAGATATTGGCCTTGAGAAAGCCCGACCCGACACAGATCAGCGCCAGCGCCAGCCAGAACACGTTAATCGTGGGGTCGGCCTGCTTGGCCAGCGGGTCGGTAACGCCCTTCATCCCTTCAAAGGCCATGAACAGGTGGCCCAGCGCGAGCAGCACGCCGCCATAGATCACCGCCTTGCGCCGCCCCAGCCAGCGATCGGCGATCATCCCGCCCAGCACCGGGGTGATATAGACCAGCGCGGTATAGGCGCCGTAGATCAGGTTGGC
>JANLUV010000061.1:0-2477 GCA_031363685.1 Alphaproteobacteria bacterium
GGCCAGATAAGGCCCAGCACGTTCCAGCCAATGTGGAGTAAAAAGCCAGCGATAGCGCATGGCGAGACCCGCGACTGCGAAGATGGAAGCAAATACGGCTTCACCTGCGCCGCTGCGCGGGTTTGATTCAAAGGCGATGGCCGAATCCCGTCCGGGATTCCGGTGGCCAGCATGACAGCCGTTCGGCTGTCATTTCGCAGGTGCAGGGGCGATGCCCGTTCGGTGCATTTCACCCCACTCAAGCACGATCCAAGTCCCAGTTCCGGGGCTGTTTTGGCTCGTGTAGGAGGATGGTGCGGGTGGTCGGACTCGAACCGACACGACCGAGGTCGCGGCATTTTGAGTGCCGTGCGTCTACCATTCCACCACACCCGCGTTCGGGCTCCATAGAGGGAGAAATCAACTTGGCCAACTGATTCGATGGAGTATTGCCAACGCGTGCGGGAAAGGCTGCGAACCTTCCGCTATTTGGGGCGACGAGTTTTTGTCGCCGAAGCATCAAGCATATTCTTGATGTGCGACGCATAGTATTTCTCGATCATCTCAACGCTGGTACGACAGTTTTTTGCAACCTGATAAATGTCGGCCCCCTCTATAAGCCGGAAACAGATATAGGTATGCCGCAAGCTGTAGCTGGTGCGGGAGTTGCCCTCGCGGTCGAACTTGAGATTCAGCTCGTCGCGAACAGTGTTCATCAACTCGCGCGGCGACTTTCCGAATATCCGGTCGGTCGGTTTGAGCTGCTTGCGCTTGCCGACCCGCTCGAAGGGCAGGATCGCACCGGGCATCGACTTGCAGAAACCGACACCGCGCTTGCCGCGCACCTCGATCTCCAGGATGCGCTCGCCGGTCGATTCGTCGTTCACGATCTTGACGTCCGCAGCTCAAGCCGCGCGGACTTATCGGGGCGAAGCCCGGTGTTGCCCATGAACAGCACATAATCGTGGAAGAGAGCCGCCTCGCCCGCCCGCATCAACACTCACTTGAGTGCGCCCGCCACCAGCTTGTGCAGCCGGGAATGGATCGCATCGTTGCCGGCCAGCACCTGCTCGGCGCAGATCGCCTCGGACTGGCCCTTGTAATTGGTGACGAAACCGCCGGCCTCGCGGACCAGCAGGCAGCCCGCCGCGCTGTCCCAGATCTGCAGGCCGGATTCCCAGAACCCGTCATACCGGCCCGCCGCCACCCAGGCGAGATCGAGCGCGGCCGAACCGAACCGGCGGATGCCCGCCACATGGGGGCCGACCGCACTATAGATCTTCATCCATTCGGCCACATCACCGCGCCCGGCAAAGGGCATTCCGGTCGCAACCAGCGATTCGTCCAGATTGCGGCGCGCCGAAACGCGCAGGCGGCGATCCTGCAGCCAGGCGCCGCGGGTCTTTTCCGCCCAGAAGCTTTCGTCGGTGATCGGCTGGTAGACCAGCCCGGCCTGGACATCGCCCCAGCCCGTCCCGTCAAGCTGCGGATCCTGCACCGCGATCGAAATCGCGAAGTGCGGTATGCCATGGAGGAAGTTGGTGGTCCCGTCGAGCGGATCGATCACCCAGCGCGGCTTGGTCGGATCGCCTTCGATCACGCCGCCTTCTTCCAGCACAAAGCCCCAGTCGGGCCGCGCCGTGCGCAGTTCTTCCCACAACGTCCGCTCGGCGGCCTGATCGGCCTTGGAAACGAAATCGGCCGGTCCCTTGCGGCTTACCTGCAGGTGTTCGATTTCGCCGAAATCGCGGCGGAGACGCTGCCCGGCCTTGCGGGCGGCTTTCTCCATTACGCGGATCAAACCGGAAATAACTGCCATGAAGGATCAGCCCACCTTGCCGACGTACGTACGCTCGTACACATCGACCATGATCCGGGTCCCGCTGCCGATGTGCGGCGGCACCATCACGCGCACGCCGTTATCAAGGATCGCGGGCTTGAAGCTGGACGAAGCGGTCTGCCCCTTCACCACGGCATCCGCCTCGACGATGGTCGCCTCGACCTGTTCGGGCAACTGCACCGAGATCGGGCGCTCGTCGTACATTTCGAGCAGCACGGTCATCCCGTCCTGCAGGAACGCGGCGGCATCGCCAAGCAGGTCCTTGGGCAGGTTGATCTGATCGAAGTTTTCGACATCCATGAACACCAGGTCATCGCCCTCGGCGTACAGGAACTGGAAATCCTTGGTATCGAGCCGGACGCGCTCGATCGTGTCCTGGCTGCGAAAGCGGACGTTGGTCTTGCGGCCGTCGATCAGGTTCTTCATCTCGACCTGCATGAAGGCGCCGCCCTTGCCGGGCTGGGTATGCTGGGTTTTGGCGACCTTCCAGATACCCTTTTCGTATTCAAGGATGTTGCCGGGACGAATGTCCACGCCGCTGATCTTCATGACCGGTGCCTTCAGATTGGGAAAGAGCGAGAAATCTTGGAAGCCGCGCCCTTAGCGTGCGCGGCGCGTCAGGACAAGCCGTGCGGCGCGCCAGCCTGGCCGTGCGGCG
>JANLUV010000089.1:0-2898 GCA_031363685.1 Alphaproteobacteria bacterium
AACGGCCAGGCCATCCTGCCGGCGGCGCAGCCCCGCCAGTTCCTGCGCCTGCCGGTCGGTCGCGGCGATGCGCTTGGCGATGGACCGCGCGGCATTCACCGCCGGGGTCTGGCTCTCGACCAGCTCCTCAAGCTGCTGGACCTGCGCCGCATCGCGCCACACCAGCAGGCCGACGTTGAGCGCAAACAGGAACACGACCAGCGCCCACCAGTTCGCCGCCGCAACGCGCGGGCGCGCAATCAGCCCTGCCTCGGCCAGCGCGGGGGTGAAATCCACTGCGGCAACGCCGGGCTCATCAGTGTCGGCCAAGCCGATCGAGGCCGCCTGCAAGCCGTTTTCCGCCAGTTCCGCCAGCAGCGCAGCGGCGGTTTCGCGGGGCAGCGCGGCCACCGACACGCGCCGCAAGCCGGGCGGTGCGGGCGCGGCCGGATCCGCGCGGACCGCTAGAATCAGCCGCTCAGGCGGGATCGGCATGATCCGGTCCGCATCGAGCCGGACCAGCCGGTTGAGGTCGGCCTCGCCCAGCGGCGGCAGGTCCAGTTCGCGGACCAGGCACAGCTCCGGCGCCACCAGCACCGGCAGGATGCTGCCCTCGCCGTGGCGGCGCAGCTTGCCGGGGCCATCGTAGACCACCCAGGCCGCGAACGCTGCGCTGCGTCGGGTCAGCCGCGCGGGCAGCAACCCGCGCAGTTCATCCACCCACCACATCGCGCCGCTGCGCAGCCAGCCGGCCACCGTGGTCAGATCGGCATCAAGGATCGCCTTCACTTCCATCACGCCGTCCCGCAATCGCCGCCGACGGTCGCAAACCGGCAGGGGGCAGTGGTGGCAGCGCGCGGCCGCACGATCAGGTCCGGCCATTGCCGCACGTCGTTCGGGGCGAAGCGCAGCCGGACGCGGATCAGCTCGGGCAGCCGCGTGCGATCAAGCCAGAATGCCTGCCACCGCTTGGCCCCGCTCATCCGGTCGGCCCCGAAATACATGATCTCCAGCGCGCGTGCGCCCGACACCCGCCGGGTCGGCCGCCAGCCGACCAGCGACCGGTCCCGCAAGTCGATGCGGTCCTCCAGCGCATTGGCGGTATAAAGCACAAGGTCGCCCGCCGGGGTCAGCAGCAGGCGGAACCGCTGCAACGCAGCCGGACCGAGCCGGTCGAGCGGCGGGGCGACGAAGCTGAACAAGTGCGTATCGCCCCCGGCGTCGATGATCGGCGCCGTGCTGTCATCGCGGGTAACCGGCGTCAGCCGCTCCAGCCGGGCGCGCAGGATGCGCTGTGCCCCGGACACGTCGGCATCGCCAGCCTCTGCCCCGGCATCGCGCGCGACGAACCACGCACCGGAAATCGCGGCGGACAGCAGCGTCGCCGCCAGCGTCAGGATGCCCAGCGCAACGAGCAACTCGATCAGGGTAAAGCCCTGTTCGCGCAAAGGATTAGAGCTTTTCCGATGACCATGGGGCGACTTAACTCCTCCCCCTGAAGGGGGAGGTCGGGTGGCGGTGTACTGTTGCCTGCCGGGACGCACGGCATGCGCCGCGCTCCCCCACCCCTGCCGCTCCCCGGTGGGGAGGGGTGATTCAATCACAGTCGGACCGACTTTCGGTTCGCGCGCGGTATCGGTTGAACGCACCATCAGCTCAGCGCGCCAGCCGCAGGGTGGAAAGCGCCACCTGGGGGCGCCCGCTGAGACCGTCGGTAACGGTCACGGTCACTTGTTCCAGCCCCCGGCTGTTGGCCTGACCGGCATAGGGTTCGACCGAGGTGCGCCAGCGCAGCGCGCCGTCCTGCCCCGATGCGGCCATGCTGCGGCTCGTTTCCGCCAGGGCCAGCTGCGATTGCGCGACCAGCACCGCGCGGCGGCTGGCGGCGGCATGGCGACGCGCGTCCAGGGTGGTCTGGACCACTTCGAAGAACAGGCCCAGCACCACGCCCAGGATGGCCAGCGAGACCATCGCGTCGATCAGCGCGAAGCCCGCTTCGGGGCGGCGTCTGCGGGCGGAGGACATCACGGCAGCCTCGCGATGCGGCCAGTTGCGCCGTCGACCGCAAGCCGGAAGCGGCGCGGCCCTTCGGTCAGAGCCAACTCGCCACCATTGGCGCTACCGTCGGGATAAAACACGATGCCCGCGCGCGGGGCGTCAAGAGCAACGCCCTGCGGCAGTTCGCCCGCGTCAAACCGAGTTACCCTCGCTTGCCCGATCGCGGCTGCGCGGGCGGCATGCAGGCGCGATTCCACCAAGGCCGAGGCCGTACGAAACCGCTCGCGCCCGAACGCACGTTCGATCGCCGGAAACTCCAGCGACGCGATCAGCGCCACGATCGCCAGCACGACCAGCATCTCGATCAGGGTGAAGCCCATGGAACGGCTGGATTCAGTTCTTCCAGTTGCCGACATCGCGGGCCTCTCCGGTGCCGCCGACCCGCCCGTCCGACCCGAGCGAGAATACATCGACCTCGCCGTGATCGCCGGGCACCTTCATCTGATAGGGCTTGCCCCAGGGGTCGGTGATCGCGGATTCGTCGGGCAGGTACGGTCCGTTCCACATCGGTACCGACGACGGCGCCTTGACCAGCGCCTTCAGCCCTTCCTCATTGCCCGGGTAGCGTCCGGCATCAAGCCGGAACAGCTGCAGCGATGCGGCCACGTTCTTGACCTGGACCTGGGCGGCCTGGGTCTTCGAGCTGCCGAGGTACTTGATTACCTGCGGGCCGACGATCGCCGCCAGCAAGCCGAGGATTGCCAGCACCACCAGCAGTTCGAGCAGGGTGAAGCCGCGCTCCGCCGCCGGACGCACCGGGTTTTCGTGCCGGATGGGAATATGCATTTCATGAGTCATTGCGAGATCGCCAGGTCGTTGAAGCCAATGATGGCTGACATGATCGCGGCGATGATGCTCGCC
>JANLUV010000095.1:0-2591 GCA_031363685.1 Alphaproteobacteria bacterium
ACTGCCTCGGTCGCGCCGCGGGTGAACACCACCTCGTCCTCGTGCCCGCCGATAAAGGTCGCGACCGTGCGCCGCGCCGCCTCGAACGCCAGCGTCATCTCGGCCGAGCGGGCATAGACCCCGCGATGGACCGTCGCATAATCGGCGCCCATTGCGCGGACCATGGCGTCGATCACCGCTTGCGGCTTCTGCGCGGTCGCTCCAGTATCGAGGTAATGCCACGGCTGCCCGTCGCGGGTGACGAGGCCGGGGAAATCGGCCCGCGTGGCCTCAAGCGCGGAGGTGAGGACGGCGGCGGTCATAGCAATGCCCCCAGGGCCGCCAGCGCAGCAGCGCTCAGGGCGTCCTCGTCGGCCGCGCCGACAAAGGCTTCGGCGATGAACGCCTGCAACATCAGCCGCTTGGCATCGGGCGGGGTAAGCCCGCGCGATTCGAGGTAGTACAGCCCGGTCGCATCAAGCTCGCCGACCGCGCAGCCGTGGGCACACTTGACGTCGTCGGCGTAGATTTCGAGTTCCGGGCGGGCATTGGCGGTGGCCGTGCGGTCCAGCAGCATCGCGCGAACCGATTGCCCCGCATCGGTGCCGTTCGCCCCGCGCGCCACCGCAACGCGGCCAAGATAAGTCCCGGTTGCCGCGCCCGCGAGGACCGAGCGGATGGTCTGGCGGCTCACCGCATCCGGCTGCGCATGGGTCACTTCGGTGACGATTTCCAGCGTCTGCGCGCCGCCGCCGACTTGCGCCGCGCCAAACGTGAATTCGGCACCCGCACCCAGCCGCACGTCCACTGCGATCCGGCCAAAGGCATGGCCGGCGTTGAGCGCGCGCAGGTCGAACTTCGCGCCGTCACCCACGGTGATGATCAGATGGCGCGCCACCGCGCCCGCTCCTTCGGGTACAAGGCTCAGGCTACCGCTTTCGCCCGCCGCCACGACGATTTCCTCGCGCGCCACCGGCCAGACTGTGCCCAGCGCGGCAAGGTCCGAATAGCGGAAATCCTCGTCGCGTCTGGTCGGGAATGGGCGGGAGGGAAGGGCCAGAACCTCGCTCATGCAGCGACCGCCTCGTAGCCTTCACGCTCCAGTTCGTGCGCGAGTTCGGCCCCGCCCGACTTGACGATCCGCCCGCCCGCCAGGACGTGGACGAAGTCCGGCTTCACGTAATCGAGCAGGCGCTGGTAATGCGTGATCAGCAGCACCGCCTTGTCGGGTTTGCGCATGATCGCATTGATCCCTTCACCACAAACGCGCAGCGCATCGATGTCGAGCCCCGAATCGGTCTCGTCCAGCACCGCGAACTTCGGATCGAGGATGCCCATCTGGACCATCTCGGCGCGCTTCTTCTCGCCGCCCGAAAAGCCGACGTTCACCGGCCGCTTGAGCATGTCCATGTCGAGCTTGAGCAGCCCCGCCTTCTCGCGCGCCAGCTTGAGGAACTCGCCGCCCGACAGGGGGGCTTTGTCGCGGGACTTGCGCTGGGCGTTGAGCGCCTCGCGCAGGAACTGCACGAACGACACGCCGGGAATCTCGACCGGGTACTGAAAGCCGAGGAACAGCCCTGCCGCCGCCCGCTCATGCGGGGCAAGCGCGAGCAGGTCCTGGCCGTCGAACGTCACCGAACCGCCGGTCACTTCATAACCGGGGCGCCCGCCAAGCGTGTAGCCCAGCGTCGATTTACCCGCGCCGTTCGGCCCCATGATCGCATGGATTTCGCCCGCGTTCACGGTGAGCGAAAGGCCCTTGAGGATCGGCTTGCCGGCAACTTCGGCCGAGAGGTCTTCAATTTGGAGCAGAGTTGTCATCGTGTTCTCAAAGCACCTGTGGCAGGAAGGATTTCTTGCCGTGCAGCCGGTCGGACACGACCTTGGCAAACTCGCGCGGCAGGCGGCCCCGCGCCCACGAGCGGTGGCCGGCGAGGAATGAGCCGCGATCGAACGGCAGGTATTCGCGCGCGAGGAATTCCTTGCAGGCGGGCAGGTGGAACAGCGCGCAATCGGCGGCGGCCTTCCACGATCCGATCTGATTTTTGGTGCGCAGCGACCACCAGCGGGCGACCATCTGTTCAGTGCCGGCGTCCTTGATCGGCTCACCCTTCTGGATCATCCGGTTGAGCGCGGCGCTCAGCACCATTTCCTCGCCGGTGTGGTACATCTGGCGGGCGACGTCCTGATAGCGCGGCCACATCTCGGCGATTTCCTCACCCAGTTGCTTGAACATGTGCGCCGGGCCAGCCTTGAACTCGCCGCCGAACCAGCGCGGGTTGGCAATGTGCTCGCCCGCGACCAGATCCAGATCGGCCTGCGCCTTGGGCGGCACCGCTCGGCCGAAATGCTGGTCCGAGATGTCGTAAACGTACAGCGCATCGGGATCGGGCAGCACCAGCGGGCGCAGCAGCACCGCGTCGATATCGAGCATCGCGCAATATTCGCCGAACGCGCCGGTGCCGAACGCCTGGATCAGTTCAAGCTTGTAGTGCGCCGACTGGAAGTTGATCCCGCGCGGGACCTCCAGTTTGAATTCGTAGGGGGTGAGGATCAGCGCCTCGTGCCCCGGGACCGTTTCGGCCGCGCGGCGCAAGCGCTCGGGATCGTTG
>JANLUV010000146.1:0-3149 GCA_031363685.1 Alphaproteobacteria bacterium
GGTCGTGTTCTTGGCTTCGGACGAAGCCGCCTTCATCACCGGCGCCGAACATATCATCGATGGCGGCCTGACCGCGCAATAAGTGTGCTTCCTGCGATTGCAATGCTGAACCCGGACCGGTCGCGGCTCAAACGGTCTTGATCGCCCGTTTCGGGCGGGGTGCGGTTCCGTCCAGCATCACGCTTTCCAGATCAAGCAGCTGCAGGGTACGATCGACAATCCCGGCGCCGGCCTTGGTCAGGTTCTTGGGCCGGCGATAGAGCAGCCACGTGATAACGATGTGGTTGAGACTGCCGATCAGGAGCGCGGCCGTTTCATAGACGTCGATCTTCGTCGACCATTCGCCTTCCTCGACCCCCTGCCGGATGAGGAAAATCAGGATGCGCGAAAAATCATCGACGCTTTTGCTGAGCACGGTGCCGCCAACGAGGACCGAGGGCCAGATTTCAAGATAGAACAGCCGCGCCCATTCGGGGTTGCGACGGGCGAAATCGGCGATCAGCGACAGGTATATCCGGGTGCGTTCCTTGGCGCCGTGTTTTCCGGCGACCGCCTCGGCGAATTCCTCGTAGAACTGGGCGAGGTAGGCCGAGGGCACCGCATAGGCGATGTCTTCCTTGCTGGTATGATATTCGTAGAGCGTTGAGGTGGAGATGCCTGCTTCGGCAGCAATATCGGCAATGCGCGAGCGCGAAATGCCATCACGGCCGAACACCCGCAGCGCGGCGCCCAGGATCTGCTGTTCGGTCCGCCGGCTGCGGTCCTGCTTGCGATCGCTCTCCTGCCGGGCGCGCTGCAACACGTCTTCGAGTAGCATTGACCATTTCATTCGCGCCGCACTCCAAATCTTCGTCACGACCCGATCAAACGCGCGAGCCGCAGCCGAAGATACAAAGGTTTGTCCGGAAGTGCCAAGCCATGATCCCGATTGGACGCACCGCCGGCACCGACAAATCCCCGTTAGCCAAGTCCGTGGCGCGCGGTGTCCGCACGGCGCGCCCGGCGCCGACGACAATTGCCGGCGCCGGGAAGCAGGTGTCAGGCCGCGATGAACGCGTCGGTGGGCAGCTTTGGCGCGACTTCCTGCGCCAGACAGCGCATCGATTCTTCCCACGGGGTGGGATTGTCCATGTAGTCGTAGCTATAGATCAGCAGGGTGCCGAAGCCGCCGCCGAGCCCGTCGAGCCACTTTTCCATCTTCTCGCGCACGGTTTCGGGCGATCCCACCAGCCAGAAATGATCCGCGAGGAATTCCGGCGTGACGTCGGAAACCGACAGGTCGGTACCCTCGGTCATCGCTTCTGCAATGCCGAACCGGTGGTAGGTAGGCAGCAGGTATTCGGTCCAGGCACGGCCCATCGCGCCATTGAGTGCAAGCTTGCGGGCTTCGGCATCGGTTTCGGCGATGAACACGTCGCGCACCACGCGGTGTTGCGTGCGGGTGCCGGTGGTGGGGCGCCCGGCCTTGTCGGCGGCATCGCGGTAGATGGCGAAGTGTTCGAGCAGCGCCGAGTTCGACGAGAACACCGACGCGGGCGAATAGCCGTGGGCGCCGGCATAGCGGATCGAAGGGGAGTTCGGGGTGAGCCCGGTCATCGCCATCGGCATCGTCCCGCCCCATGGGCTCTGGTCGCGGACCGGGTGGTCTTCATCGCCATGCGGCATCGCCGCATTCCAGAACTGGCCGGTGTATTCGAACGGTTCGTTCGCCCAGATCTTCTCCATGATCTGGATCGATTCGGTCATCATCTTGTGGTTCTGCGACAGATCCTTGATCCCGCGAAGTTCCGCATCGGACGGGTAGGCGCCGGGCGCGACGCCCATCTGGTAGCGGCCCTTGAGAATGTGGCTCAGCCAGGCGGCCTGCGCGGCCAGCGTGGCCGGGTGGTGATAGGGCAGCAGGTGGGCGAGCGGCCCGAGCTTGACGTTGGTCGTCAGGCGGGCGGCGGCGGCGATCACCAGTTCGGGGCTGGGGATGGCTTCCCAGTTCAGGGTGACGTGTTCGCCCACCCAGTATTCGCTGAAGCCTGCCTTGTCGGCAGCGACAGCCTGGGCGACAGCCCAGTCGAACACATCGGACGGCGTGCGTTCCGGCTGTGAATACGGTGTCTGGAACATCCCGACTTCCATGGCATCTCTCTCCGTTTTTGATTGCTGCCCATGATGGGGGCCAGGGCATGGACCCGTCCGGGCATAGACAAGCCCGCCGTGTTGCGGCCCACTATAACATATGTGCTAATATGCGCCAACGGGGTCAAGTCGATTCGTCCCGGAATGCATTGACAACGGCCATCATTATCACAAATGTCATATGGCTTGACATAGCCCGTCGCGTACCGAGGCAATGACTCGATGCCACCAGTATCTGCCGTCAAACGCAAGCCCCCCGCCCGCCCGCGGCCCGTGTCGCGCGCCAAATCACTGGCCAAGCCGAAGCCCTTGCTGTCGGGCACGCAGGAACGCCTGATCCTCGAAGCCGAGCGCCTGTTCGGCGAGCGCGGGATCGACGGGGTGACGATGCGGATGATCTGCGATGCGGCGGACCAGAAATTCGCCGGATCGGTGCAGTACCATTTCGGCGACCTGCTTGGCCTGCTGTATGCGGTGTTCGAATACCGCGAGACGCAGCTTCAGCCGCAGCGCCGGGAACTGCTGGAGCAGGGCCGGCGTGACGGGCGGCTGGACGATGTGCGCTATTTGCTGCGCGTGCTGTTCCAGCCCAATTTCCGGCTCTATGCGGAAGAGGGCAATATCCATTTCATGCGTTGCCATGCGGCGTACCTGACCACGTACCGGCCGCGCGGGGTGGAGCATCCGGTCGATCGCGGCAGTCCGGCGACGCAGGCGATGCGCGAGGCGATGGACCTGCTCGATCACCGGCTGTCCGCGCTGGGGCCGGGGCGTGCCGCGCTGCGGCTGGAATATGTCGGCACGATGCTGCTTTACGGCATGGCCGAATACGACGCCAATCCGACCCGGTGCGGGATTTCCGCCGAAGCCCACTTCGAGGAACTGCTCGACATGATGACCCAGGCGATCATCGTGGTGACCCGGCCGCAGCCGGCGGCTGGCGGGGACGCCGCCTGATCCTGCGAAGCTTTGTCAGGTGTTCATGAACAGCGGCGGGATGAGTGCCAGTTCGTCGCCGG
>JANLUV010000189.1:0-6342 GCA_031363685.1 Alphaproteobacteria bacterium
GTCGCCAACAAGTGCGCGCGGGTGGGATCGGCGGGGGTGGTCCCGCGCGGTTTCTAGCAGTTTTCCCTTCCCATCGCGCGGCCTTTGTGCAAATGGGCGCGCCTGTCTGGATCGCCTTTCGTGATCTGGGTTGTGGCGATCGTAGCTCAGTTGGTTAGAGCGCCGGTTTGTGGTACCGGAGGTCGTGGGTTCAAAACCCATCGGTCGCCCCATTTTTCCGTTATCGACAGTCCCACCGGGCGGTGGCAGGTCCGGTGGTGGACAAGTCGGGCTGCGGCCCAAGAGACCGCTTGCCGGAAATCCCGGCAACTGCCAAAGGGCGCTCCTCTGCAGCGACCGCTTGAAAGCACGCACGGCCAGATACATGCACGGCTTTGCCAATCCCGCCCGTTTCCTGCGCCTGGCCCGGTGGCTTACCCCGCTGTTGCTGGTTGGCGGCATCATGCTGTGTGCCGCCTCGCTCGGCTGGGGCGTGTTCGTGGCGCCGGCTGATGCACTGCAGGGCGAAACCGTCCGGATCATCTACCTCCATGTGCCGACCGCCTGGCTCGGCATGGGCGGATGGACTGCGCTGGCGATCACGAGCCTGGCCGAACTGGTCTGGCGGCATCCGCTGGCGGGCATCGCGGCGCGGGCGATTGCCGTGCCCGGCGCGGTGTTTGCCGCAATCTGTCTGGTCACCGGATCGCTCTGGGGCCGCCCTGCGTGGGGCGCCTGGTGGGTATGGGACGGGCGGCTGACCTCGATGCTGGTCCTGTTGTTCCTGTATCTTGCCTATATCGCGCTCGCCGATGCGGTGCAGCGCGATGGCGGCGGCGCGTCGCGGGTGCCGGCGATCTTCGGGCTGGTTGGCGCGGTAAACATCCCGATCATCCATTATTCGGTGCTGTGGTGGAACAGCCTGCACCAGCCGCCGAGCATCACGATCGGCAAGTCGGCGATGGCGGCGGAGTTCCTGATCCCGCTGCTGGTGTCCACGGCGGGGTTTTCGTTGCTGTTTGGCGGCGTGGTGCTGGCGCGGATGCGGGCGATCCTGGCCGACCAGCAAGCCGAGGCCCGGCTGCGCCGCAAGGCCCTGTCTGTTGCCGGGGCGGCGTAATATGCAGCACGAGGCGCTCAACCAGTGGCCGTTCGTGATCGCGGCCTATGCGATCGGGCTGGGCGGCACGATCGCGCTGGTCGGGCAAAGCTGGCTGGCGATGCGCAAGGCCGAGGCCCGGCGCGACCAGGCCC
This sequence comes from Alphaproteobacteria bacterium, assembly GCA_031363685.1. GTDB lineage: Bacteria > Pseudomonadota > Alphaproteobacteria > Sphingomonadales > Sphingomonadaceae > Novosphingobium. The sequence goes on from JANLUV010000189.1 coordinate 1,234, forward strand.
GAGCTGATCCGGGGCACGAAAAATGAGCGCGATAAAGGCCAAACACCAGCGGCTGATCCTTGTGCTGATCGCACTGGCCGCGCTGATCGCCGCCGGGTTGCTGGCGGCGTGGGCGCTGCGCAATCAGGCGTCCTACTTCTACCTGCCGGCCGATATCGCCGCGAAGCCGCCGGAAACGGGCCGCGCGGTGCGGCTGGGCGGGATGGTTCAGAACGGCTCGATCAAGACCGCGCCCGATGGCGTGACCATCCATTTCATGGTGGGCGACGGCAAGGCGCGGGTGCCGGTGACTTTCAAGGGCATCGTCCCGGACTTGTTCAACGAAGGCTCGGGCGTGGTCGCGGAAGGCAGCATGGCAGCCGACGGCACGTTCGTGGCGGACAATCTGCTGGCCAAGCATGACGAGAAATACGTCCCGCGCGAGATGAAGGACATGACCGAAGCCGAGGCCCGCGCGGCGGTGAAGGAAACGATGTGATCGCGGAATTCGGCCTTGCGTGCTTGTGGCTGGCGGCCGCGCTGGCGCTGCTCCAGTTGGCGGCGGGCGCGCTGGCGCTGACCCGGCGCGGCGCGAACCTGGCCGGCGTGGTCCGCCCGGCCGCGATCGTGCAGGGGGTGCTGGCGCTGGCCGCGTTCGGCGCATTGCTGACGGTGTTTGCGCAGACCGACCTGTCGGTGAAGCTGGTGGCGATGAATTCGCATTCGGCCAAGCCGATGCTGTACAAGATCGCCGGGACCTGGGGGAACCACGAAGGGTCGATGCTGCTGTGGGTCACCGTGATGGGCCTTGCCGGCGGGGTCGTCGCGCTGGTCGAAAAGCGCTTGCCGGAACCGGCGATGCTGGCGACGCTGGCTGGGCAGGCCTTCGTCAGCGTGGGATTTTACGTGTTCCTGCTGCTGGCTTCGAACCCGTTCGAGCGGCTGAACCCGGTTCCGGTTGAGGGGCAGGGGCTTAACCCGCTGCTGCAGGACCCCGGCCTCGCGTTTCATCCGCCCACTTTGTATTTCGGCTATGTCGGCCTTTCGATCGCGTTCAGTTTTGCGATCGGCGCGCTCGTCACGCGCGATGTCGGCCCGGCGTTCGCCCGCGCGATGCGGCCGTGGGTGCTGGGCGCGTGGATATTCCTGACGCTGGGGATCACTGCCGGATCATACTGGGCTTATTACGAACTGGGCTGGGGCGGCTGGTGGTTCTGGGACCCGGTCGAAAACGCCTCGCTGATGCCGTGGCTGGCGGCGACGGCACTGCTCCATTCGTGCGGCGTGCTGGCCGCGCGCAATGCGCTGCGGGCGTGGACGGTGATGCTGGGCGTGGTCGCGTTTTCGATGTCGATGGTCGGCACGTTCCTGGTGCGCTCGGGCATCCTGACCAGCGTCCACGCTTTCGCGGTTGATCCCACGCGCGGAACATACATCCTGGTGCTGCTGGCGATCTACATCGGCGGCGCGCTGATCCTGTTCGCGCTCCGTGCTGCGACCGTGACCGAGGGCGAGCGGTTCGCCGTCACCAGCCGCGAATCAAGCCTGGTGTTCAACAATGTGATGCTTACCGGCATTCTGTGCATCGTTCTGCTCGGCACGCTTTATCCGCTGCTGACCGAGGCGTTCGGTGAGAAAGTCTCGGTCGGGCCGCCGTACTTCAATCCAGTTGGCGCCATCTTCGTGGTGCCGATGCTGATCATCATGGCAGTCGGCCCGTTGCTGCGCTGGCGGCGGGACAGCGTGGGACGGATCAAAGCCGCCCTTGCAATACCGGCCGCCCTGCTGGTGATCGGTACGATTGCCGCGATCGTCCTGGCGCCGGGCAAAGTGTTGCCGATGATCGGCCTTGCGCTGGCCCCGGCGCTGGCCATCGCCAGCGTGCTGCCGCTGCGTGGGCGCGACCTCCGCCGGGTCAAGCTCCCGGTCTGGGGCATGGTGCTGGCGCACTTCGGTATAGCGGTATCGCTGTTCGGCATGGCTTCAGACAGCGCCTTCACGGTCGAGCGGCTGGTCGCGGCGCGGGTCGGCGATACGGTTCCGGTTGGTCCGTGGCAGATCAGGCTGGCGAAGATTGATCCGGTGGCCGGGCCGAATTGGACCGCGCTGGAGGCAGAATTGCAGGCGAGCTATGCTGGCGGAACGCCGACCGCAATCCATCCGCAGTCGCGCACGTTCTGGGCGCCTCCGCAGAATACCGCCGAAAGTGCGCTGCTGACCCGCTGGAACGGCCAGCTTTATACCGTGCTGGGTGACGAGGCTGAAGGTGGCCGCTGGCAGTTGCGGCTGTGGTGGAAGCCGTTCGTGCCGCTGATCTGGCTGGGCGGCGCGCTGATCGCGTTGGGCGGGCTGCTGGCGCTGCTCGGCCGCGTGGCGAGTGACGTCAAACGCATGATCGCGCGCGACAAGATCGCGTTCCGCCGGAACAGGCAGGGCCGATGAGCACCGGTTCCGCCAAGCCACCGCGCTGGTCCCTGTGGCTGCCGCTGGCGCTGTTCGCGCTGTTCGTCGGGCTGGTCGGCTGGGGGTTGATCCGTCCCGCCAGCCGCGATGTGCCCAGTCGCCTGATCGGCCAGCCATTGCCCGAGTTCGACCTGCCCGCAGCGGCCGAGGGCACGCCCGGCCTCAAGCGCGGCGACATGGTGGATGGGCAGCCCCGGCTGCTCAATGTCTTCGCCAGCTGGTGCATGCCGTGCGCGGCCGAGGCACCGCACCTGGCCGCGCTCGCCGCTGCCGGGGTCGAGATTGACGGCGTGGCGGTGCGCGACCGGCGTGATGATCTGGCCAGCTTCCTGGCACGCAATGGCAATCCCTATGCGCGAATCGGCGCCGACCATCGCAGCACCGTGCAAGTGGCGATCGGATCATCCGGCGTACCCGAGACATACGTCATCGATGGCAAAGGCGTGATCCGCTATCAGCACATCGGCGACATCACCGCAGGCGATGTGCAGATGCTGCTCGGAAAACTGCAGGAGGCAGGTCAGTGAAGCGCTTGCTCATCCTGCTGGCGCTGTTGCTCGCCCCGCTCGTCCTCGCCGGGCTGGCCCCATCGGCGGCATTGGCCGAAGACACCATGCCACCGGCGCCCTATGCTTATCGCCAGCTGGACGATCCCAAGCAGGAGGCCAAGGCCCAGACACTGATGGAAACGATCCGCTGCCTGACCTGCCAGAGCCAGTCGATCGCCGATTCGGATGCCTCGCTGGCCGGGGACATGCGCAGCCAGATCCGCGAACGGATCGCGGCGGGCGAAGACCCGGAGGCGATCCGGGCGTGGCTGATTGCGCGCTATGGCGACTACATCACCTATAGCCCGCGCGTGACATCGCTCACCTGGCCGCTGTTTGCCGCGCCGCTGCTGATCCTGATCGCGGCGGCGGTGCTGCTGCGCAAGCGCTTCCGGCGCACCGATCAAGCCACCGGTGACGCGGCATGACCTGGGTTATTGTCGCCGCATTGGCGCTCACCGTGTTCGTGGCGCTGGCGTTCGTCCTGCGCGCGCCGCGGTCTGCGAGGGAGGTGATCGGCGCGGCGGTGTTGCTGGGCATCGCCGGTTACGCCGTGCAAGGCATGCCCGCTCAGCCCGGTTCGCCCAAGCACCCGGTTGAAAAGATCTCGGGCGATGACGCCGCCGCAGGGATCGCCGCGCGCCAGAAGCTTGGCGGCGAAACCGCGCCGGGCGACCAGCACATGATTATCGCCGACGCGCTGGCCCGACACGGCCAATATGCTGATGCGGCCGAAGTACTGCGCGGCGCGATCGAGCGCGATCCCGGCAACGCCGAAGCCTTGCTGGCGATGGGCAATGCGCTGACCGGTCATGCCGAGGGTTCGATCTCGCCTGCGGCGATTTACGCCTATGGCCGCGCCGCTCAGGCCGCACCCAACAGCCCGGGGCCACCGTTCTTCCTGGGCCTGGCGCTGATCCAGTCGGGCCGGATCGGCGAAGGCCGGGCCGTGTGGGCCGACCTGCTCGCGCGGAGCCCGAAGGATGCGCCATGGCGCGGCGATCTCGAAAAGCGGCTGGGCGAACTCGACACGTTCATCGCCCAGCCGGGCAGAGGCCCGCAGCAGGCGGTACAGCCGTCGGGCGCAGGACAGGGCGCGCCACCACGATGAGCGGTCTGCAATTCGCCGGGAGCACGTTGCGGTCTATCCGGGCCGGTGGTAAGCGCCGCCCGCTGGTCGCTCTTGCGGCGAGTCTGTCCGGCCGTGCGCCGCAAACCCGGGGGTCCATCGCGGACATGCGTCACGATGAACTTAGCGACGGGGCGCGGCATGATTGATTCGCATTCTTCTGCGGGCGGGGTTCCGCGCGGTCCCGATCAGGACCTTCACGGAACCGGTCATTCCGGAACCGGCCGTACCGGGCTGGCCAAGCTGGCCGTCGGTGCAATCGGCGTCGTGTTCGGCGATATCGGGACCAGCCCGCTTTACGCGATGCGCGATACCTTTGCGGGCCATCATCCGTTGCCGGTCGATGCGTTGCATGTCTACGGCATCGTCAGCCTGATGTTCTGGTCGATGATGATCATCGTGACGCTGAAGTATGTCACCGTCATCATGCGTGCTGATAACAAGGGCGAAGGCGGCAGTCTTGCGCTGCTGGCGCTGATCAACCAGGGTATTTCCGGCAAACGCTGGTCAGCAGGAATCGTCCTGCTCGGGGTGTTTGCGACCGCGCTGTTCTATGGTGATTCCATGATCACCCCGGCTGTTTCGGTCATGGGCGCAATCGAGGGCCTGGCCGTGTTCGAGCCGAGCATGGCCCCGGCAGTCGTGCCGGTGGTGGTCGGCATCCTGATCTGCCTGTTCTTTATCCAGAGCCGGGGCACGGCGCGGGTGGCGGCCTACTTCGGTCCGATCATGCTGCTTTATTTCGCCGTGATTTCCGTGCTCGGTGCGGTCAGCATCGCCGCTGATCCGGAAGTGATCGGCGCGCTCAGCCCGCATCACGCGGTGGCGCTGTTCCTTGCCGATCCGATGCGCGGGTTCCTGGCGATGGGTTCCGCCGTGCTGGCGGTGACCGGGGCGGAGGCACTTTATGCCGACATGGGCCATTTCGGCCGTCCCCCGATCCGGGTTTCGTGGCTGGTCTTCGTCCTGCCCGCGTTGGTGCTGAACTAC
>JANLUV010000191.1:0-3443 GCA_031363685.1 Alphaproteobacteria bacterium
GACGAACCGGCCAACCACGCCCTTGGCGCGGAGCATCTGGGTGGCGGTGAGCACGAGGTCGGTCGCGGTCACCCCCTCGGCCAGCGCGCCGGGGAGCTTGAACCCGACCACTTCGGGGATCAGCATCGAAACCGGCTGGCCGAGCATCGCCGCCTCAGCTTCAATCCCGCCAACGCCCCAGCCGAGCACGCCCAGACCGTTGATCATGGTGGTGTGGCTGTCGGTCCCGACGCAAGTGTCGGGGTAGGCCACCATGGCGCCGCTCTGGTCCTTCGAGGTCCAGACGGTCTGCGCGATGTTTTCCAGATTGACCTGATGGCAGATCCCGGTGCCGGGGGGCACGGCGTAGAAATTGTTAAGGCTCTTGGAGCCCTACTTGAGGAAATCATAACGCTCGAAGTTGCGCTGGTATTCGATCTCGACGTTCTGCTCGAAGGCTTTTGGGTGGCCGAACTCGTCGACCATGACCGAGTGGTCGATCACGAGGTGGACCGGCACCAGCGGGTTGATCTTGCTGCTATCGCCGCCCAGCGTGGCGATCGCATCGCGCATCGCGGCCAGATCGACCACGCACGGCACACCGGTGAAGTCCTGCAGCAGCACGCGGGCCGGACGATACTGGATCTCGCTCTGCGATTCGGTCGGGCTTTTCTGCCAGTCGGCAATCGCCTGGATATCGCCCACCGAAACGGTGAAACCGGCATCCTCGAAGCGCAGCAGGTTTTCCAGCAGCACCTTCATCGAGACCGGCAGCCGCGAAATGTCGCCGATCTTCGTCGCCGCCGCCTTCAGCGAGTAATAGGCATATTCCTTGGCGCCCACCTTCATCGTGGTGCGGGTGCCGAGCGAATCCTGTCCGACCTGGGTCATGGTGGCGATGTTCCCCCTTCGAGGCTGTAGAGCGCCGCCGGGTTCGTGCCGTGATTCCGGCATGCGGCGGGGCGGCTGAGTCCGCGCCGCCGATGCGCGTTCGCAGGCGCAACGTCAAGTGTCGCGAAGGTCGAATCGCACGCCGGACGGGGTGCGGGGCGAAGGATGCTTGCGTCCGGCGCGGGATTCGGGCCTCACGCCGGAGGGGTGAGCGGTTCCGGGCTGTTGCGCGTGCCCAGCCATACGCCGACGAGGATCAGGCCGAGCCCGGCCAGCGTCGATCCGGTCACCGCTTCGGCAAACCACAGCCAGCCCATCAGGGCCGACCAGATGAAGGCGGTATATTCGATCGGCACCAGCACTTGCGCCTCGGCCCGGGCATAGGCCCAGGCGAGCAGCATCAGCGATGACGAGGCCAGCACCGCCGAGCCGGCGATATCGGCCAGGCCGCCAGCGCCGGGCGTATGCCACAGCAGCGGGAACAGCGGGGCCATGAATACGGTGATGAACAGGTTCTGGAACAGCGCCACGTCCAGCGGGCTGGCCAGCTGCGCCTGCTTGCGCTGGAGCACGAGATTCCACGCATAGAGCAGCGCCGACAGCAGGATCGCGGCCACGCCCCATGCCGCGTCGCTGCCGGCATGCGTGTTGCCCATCCGCGCCGCGCCGATCACGATCACGCCGCCCAGCCCGAACACCGAGGCGATGATCGCCTCGCGCCGGATCTTCTCGCCCAGTTGCACCGCCGCCAGGTACAGCGCGATCAGCGGCGCGATGAATGACAGCGCGATCCCCTCGGCCAGCGGGGTGCGGACTACGCCCCAGAAAAAGCTGGCCGCCATTCCCGCATGCAGGAACCCGCGCAAGGCATGGAGGCGCATGATCGAGTCCTTTGGCCAGCGCCCGCCGCCCAGCCACCAGACCGGCCCCAGCACCGCCGCGCCGATCACGCTGCGCAGGAACAGCGCGGAATAGACCCCGCCCGCCATTGAGGCGCGCTTCATCATCGCGTCCATCACCGAAAACAGCGCGATCGCCAGCACGGTCACCGCTACCGGCATCAGGCGGTGGTGTGTGGTTGGGGGAGACGGGTGGGCGAGCGGCATATTCGGCCCATAGGGGCGGGCGGCGCAGGCGTCACCCCCGGGGTGCTGCAGCGGGAGCCCGGTCCGGTGTGGCGGATTCAGCTTGGCGACAGGTGCGATGCTTGAAGATGGCAGCTGAAACGGGCATGGAACAGGCGTGGCTGACGAGACGGCGTTCCCGGCGGGATCCTGCCCTATCCCCACCTGGCTCCCAACAGGGTGAAACGTGATTCGCGATCGTATCATGCAGAGCGCCGGCTTTCGGCAGCGGTTCCTCGGTTCGGCGGCGCTGTTCGCTGCGGCGGTGTCGGCCATGCCCACTCCGGCGCTGGCCGCCCAGGTATCAGGGCAGCCGAAGATCGCGCCCGCGCCGGTCGCCACGACGACGGCAAAACCGGTCGCGGCCAAGCCCATCGCATCCGCCACGACGCCTGCCGTGCCCCAACCCGCGCCCGGCTCCAGCCCGCCCCCCGGATCGACCTCGGCAGTGGGGGCCGACCGCGTGGTTGCGGCCGAAGTCGCGCCGTCGCCCGCCCCGGTGCTCGAACCGATCATGCACTGGCCGCTGGCCGATGCGCAGGCGCTGCTCACGGTGATCGGCGGGATCGGTGCCGAGGGACTGGCCCCGGCCGACTACAAACCCGCCGCGCTCAAGGCGGCGATTGCCGCCGGCGAAGGCGAGGCGCTCGATGCCCAGGCCAGCAAGGCGTTCGCCTGGCTCGCCGAAGACCTGCGCGACGGCCGCACGCCGATGGACGCCCGCGTCCAGTGGTTCGCGGTCGACAAGGATGTCGACAGCAACCCGACCGACGCGATTCTGGCCCGTGCGCTTGAATCGCACGATATCGCCGGCACGCTGGCCGCGCTCGACCCGACTTACCCGGACTATGCGATTCTCAAGGGCGCACTCGCCACCACCCCGCGCGCCGATACGAAGACCCGCGCCCTGATCCGCGTCAACATGGACCGCTGGCGCTGGTTCACCCGCGATCTCGGCGAATATTACCTGATGACCAACGTGCCGGAGTTCCAGCTTCGCCTGGTCCGCCGCGACAAGATCGTGCGCACTTACAAAACCATCGTCGGCAAGCCCGGCAAGACCGCGACCCCGCAGTTGGCCGAGCAGGTCCAGAACGTGATCTTCAACCCGACGTGGACGGTGCCGCAGTCGATCGTGGTCGGCGAAGGGATGGGCGCCAAGTATGCGAAAAGCCCGGCCCGGGCCAAGCGCGACGGCTATGCCTTCAGCAAGGCGGCCGATGGCATGATCACGCTGGTCCAGCAGCCGGGACCGAAGAATTCGCTTGGCCTGGTCAAGATCGACATGCCCAACCCGCACGCGATCTACCTGCACGATACGCCCGCGCGCGGCCTGTTCGCCACCCCGATGCGCGCCTACAGCCATGGCTGCATTCGCACCGAACGCGCGCTGGAACTGGGCATGATGCTGGCGATGCTCAAGGCGGGCAAGACCCCCGAGGAAGTCAC
>JANLUV010000195.1:0-1909 GCA_031363685.1 Alphaproteobacteria bacterium
CATGGAAGCGGCTCAGGGCCTCTTGCGCCTCGGCGTGCGTGGCCATGGTGACATGGGCAAAGCCCTTGGCCTGGCCGCCGTCGCGGTCCGACAGCAGATGGATGGCGGTGACGGTGCCCGCTTGCGAAAACAACTGCTGAAGTTCAACCTTGTCGATAAACCCGCGTTCATCAACGTGGCTGTCGAGCATATCGACATGCGCTTCGTTCACGAACCCGGCCCAGTCCCGCATGTCACGAAAATCGACCAGGCTACCGATCAGCGTGGTGCTGCCGGCCCGCTCGCCTTCGCCCCGCGCTGTCAGAACGGCTTGCGCCATCGTGATCAGGGTCCCGCCCATGCAGAACCCGAACAGATCGACATCGGGCTCGCCGGTGATGTCGCGCACCACATCCATCGCCTGGATTACACCTCTGCCGACATAATCCTCGAGCGCGCAGTGACGATGGCTTTCATCAGGATCAACCCAGGAAACGACAAAGACGGTATGCCCTTGCTCCACCAGCCACCGGATCAGACTACTTTTCGGCTGTAAATCAATCATGTAGTACTTGTTGACCAGCGGTGCCACATAAAGCATCGGGCGCGCGCTTACGCTCTTGGTCGTGGGGGTGTACTGGATGAGCTGTATCAGATCGTTCTGATAGATTACGCCGCCCGGCGTCGCGGCAAGGTTTTCGCCCAGCGTAAAAGTCGCCGGCGCGCGCCGCCGGACAATGCCGCGTCCTTCGGACAGATCTTCGATGAAATTGGCAAAGCCGGCAACAAGATTGGCGCCGCCGGTCTCCACTGTCTTGGCGACAACCTCGGGGTTGCCAAGCGCGAAATTGCTCGGCGCGGTTGCGTTAAGGAACTGCTCAACCAGAAACGCTGTCATGGCGCGCTTGGACGGATCCGGTTCCGCCGATGCATTGATCATTGCGCGGATCGCCTGCGAGGCGATCAGGTAGTTCTGCTTGAACTGGTTGAACAGGGGATTGCTGTCCCACCCCTCATGGCCAAAGCGCCGATCGCCGCGGCCGGGCTTGACCACCGGATCGGCAGAACCCGCCGGCAGCCAGGCCGACGTCCACAGCTTGGTCACATCCTGCCACGCCTGCCATTGCACCTCTAACAGCTTTTCCGGCTGGGCAGCCCAGCCTTTGGCAACAGATGTGAGCGCCTCGACGACTTCGGCCTGATCGTACATCTGCTTGGCTGGCAATAACAACGGCTTGCCTGCCATGTGCTGCATCGCAGTGCCAAGCTTCTGCCAGGCATCAATCCAGAGTTGGGTCTGCGGCGTGCCCGCAGATGCCGGCTGTGGAGTTTCGACCATTGCAACTATTCCTTATTGTCGGCCCCGGAAGCCTGTTTGCGGATTACGACATGTCGGCGTCGGAGGCCCAATCTGTTGCTTCCTACCGGAGCAGATCCCGGCCGATGATCATGCGCATCACCTCGTTGGTGCCTTCAAGGATGCGGTGGACCCGCAGGTCGCGCCAGAACCGCTCGATCGGGTAATCCTTGAGATAGCCATAGCCGCCAAACAGCTGCAGCGCCCGGTCAACGATCGAGCTGCCGTTGTCGGTCGCAATCTTCTTGGCCATCGCGGAAAACCGGGTCTTGTCGGGTGCGCCCGCCGTAACCTTGGCGGCGGCAAGATACAGCAGCGCGCGCGCCGCTTCGAGATCGGACGCCATGTCGGCCAGCGTGAACTGGGTGTTCTGGAACTCGCCGATCGATTGGCCGAACTGCTTGCGATCCTTCACGTACTGGACCGCTTCGTCCAGGCAGCGCTGCGCGCCGCCCAGCGAACATGCCCCGATATTGAGGCGGCCGCCATCCAGGCCGGCCATCGCGATCTTGAAGCCATCGCCTTCGCCGCCGACGCGGTTGGCGACGGGCACGCGGACGTTGTCGAAGATGA
>JANLUV010000208.1:0-11616 GCA_031363685.1 Alphaproteobacteria bacterium
GGCCGCAACGTCATGCAGTACCGAAGGTCCGGGATTGTTCTGCTGCATGAATTCGATCCCGATATCCCCCCACTGGCCGATGGCAATGGTATGGTCCCAGTTGGTCGGCTGGCCGCGATAGTTGACCCACGCGAATTCGATATGCTCGATCACGAAAAACGGGCCGGAGCCGAACGTGGCCGCATGCCGCGCGGCTGCGGCGCGGACATCGGGGACAACATAGGCGATCTGGCAGGTGGTCAATCCGTTGAGCATGGCATCCTCCGCATGACGGCGCTGATTGCGCCGTTTCCCGCTGCGGGTTGTCCGCCGGATCAGGCAATGGCGCAAGAAATTCCGGACGACCGGAAGCTCATGATGCCGCGATTCCCACATCGGCTCTTTTCCAAGCTGGCGAAACCGGGCAGGAACGTTTCCGGGGGCACAGTGTTGCTTTACGCGACCTAACCGGAGGAATCTGACCGATGTCTCAATCCAAAATCGCCCGCTTTGCGCTGGCGGGCGCCCTTGCGGCGCTGGCGCTGGGCGGCGCGGCGCCGGCCGAAGCGCGGACCTGCAAGCGCCTAAACAAGACCGAGGGCGCAGTTGTCGGCGCGGTGGCGGGCGGCGTGCTCGGCAACGTGATCGCCGGGCGCGGCAACCGTACCACGGGTACGCTGGTTGGCGCGGCCGCAGGCGGCGTCGCCGGCCACGAAATCGCCCGGACCAAGTACAACCGGAACTGCCGCCGGCGCTGAGCATGCCGGGGGCTGGCCATCGGCTGGCCCCCGCTGCTGCTGGTCAGGCCGCCAGCGCGGCAACCAGCGCCTTGACCTTCTTCTGCCGCCACTGCGGCAGCGGCGCGACCAGCCAGTAGCCGCGGCGGCAATCTTCAATCTCACCAAGATCGGTGATGCGGCCGGCGTCCTGCCAGCCTTGCGCCAGAAGCAGCGGGACCCGCGCCTTGCCCAGCCCGCTCGCGGCGGCGGACAGCGCCAGCCCCGCGTCGCCGACATGGACCGGCGGCTCGTCCGCGTCCTCGCCCTGCGGCGCGGGATCACCGGGCCAGGCGATCCACGGGCCGTCACCCACTGTCACGCGCTGGGTCGTGCCCAGGGCGAGGCCTTCCAGGTCCCCCGGGCCTTCGGTCCAGCGCACGGCCAGATCAAGGTTGGCCTCGGTGAAATCGGCCGTCTCGCCATCGACCAGGACATAGCGCACATCGGGGTGGGCGGCGCGGAACGCGGCCAGACGCGGGGCCAGCCAGACGGCGCAGAAATCGCGCGGCGCGGCGATGGTATAAACGTGGCTGGCCTGTCCGGCCTGCATCGCCTGAACCGCATCCTCGAATTGCAGGAATCCGCTGCGCAGCGGCTCCAGCCCGGCGGCGGCTTCCTCGGTCAGCTCAAGGCCCTTGGAAGTACGCCGGAACAGCACCACGCCGAGCAGTTCCTCCAGCGCGCGGATCTGCTGCCCGACGGCCGCCGGGGTGACCGCCAGTTCATCCGCCGCGCGGGTGAACGAGAGGTGCCGGGCGGCGGCATCGAACACGCGCAGGGCGTTCAGCGGCAGGTGGGTGCGCTTCATGGTGCTGCTCTAGTCGCGCGCGCCGCGCTGCGCAATCAGGCCGCTACAGCGCGCTTCAAAGCCTAGCCAGCGGTAGCCGGCGCGGCAAGCGCGAAGAACGGAATGGCCGCGTCGAACCGCGCCCCATCGGCACGGCGGAAGGTGTAATGCCCCTCCATCGAACCATGCGGCGTGCCGAGCGGGCAACCGGACACGTAATCATGGCTCCCGCCGGGCGCGAGCAGCGGCTGTTCGCCGACCACGCCTTCGCCATCGACGACCGCGATATCGCCGTTGCCATCGGTAATCCTCCAGTGCCGGGTGATCAGCTGGACCGGTTGGACCGAATCATTCTCGATCCGGATGTGATACACCCAGAACCACTTGCCCGCCTCGATCCGGGACTGTTCCGGCAGGAAATTGACCGCCACGCGCACGGTTACCCCGTCGGTCATGGCAGCGTGCTGGAAGAGTTCCTTCATAACTCTATTGGTAACCTCTCCCCGGCCTACCGCAAGCCGGTTTTTGCACGACCTGCCACTTCAGGCGATCACGCCGTCAGCCGGGCCGCGCAAGATCCAGCGGAACCCGGCGGGGGCGTATTCCATGACCACATCGACACCAAGCTTGCCGCGCGGAACATCGGCGATAAGCCTGCTGCCAAACCCGCGTGCGCCGGGTTCCGCGACCGGTGGCCCGCCGCGTTCAACCCATTCGATGACCAGCCCATCCGCCTCGTCCCCGCGCCAGGCGATCCGCACGCGCCCCTCCGGCACACCAAGCGCGCCGTAATTCAGGGCATTGGTGGCGAGTTCATTGAGCGCCATGCCGATCGCTTCGGCTGCAGCCGGGGTCACCTGAACCGGCGGCCCGCTCCGCTCGACCTGACCCAGCACGTCACCCAGGAACAAGAGCTGGACTTCGACCAGTTCATCCAGCGGCACATCCGCCCACGCCCGGCGCACCAGCAGGTCCTGATTGGCGGCAAGGCTGGCAATGCGCTGCTCCAGCCGGGCGACGAAGTTGCCGTTACTACTGCCCTGCGCGGCCGAACCCCGGGCCAGCGACTGGATCAGCGCCAGCATGTTCTTGGCGCGGTGATTGACCTCCAGCATCAGCAGTTCGATCCGGCGTTCCGCCTCACGCTGTTCGGTGATGTCGGTATTGGTGCCGAACCAGCACAGGATCGCCCCATCGCCGTCCATCAACGGCAACGCGCGCGAGAGGAACCAGCGATAGCGCCCGTCGGCCCCGCGCAGCGGAAAGGTATCCTCCCATTCCGTGGCGGCGGCGATGCATTCGCGGAACCGTGCCTCGACCCGGTTTACATGGTCCGGGTGGTGAACCAGCTTCCAGCCCCATCCCTCCATTTCGGCGAAGGAGGTGCCGGTGTAGTCATACCAGCGGCGGTTATACCAGGTCAGCCCGCCGTCCGGCCCGGCGATCCACGCCAGTTGTGCGATATTGTCCGCCATCAGGCGGAAGCGGTTTTCGCGGTCGGACAGCGCCTGCTTGATGCTGTGCGCCTCGGTCACGTCGCGCGCGATCTTGCTGGCGGCAACCACCTTGCCCGTGTCATCGTGGACCGGCGAGACGGTGACCGCGACGCGGACTTCGCTGCCGTCCTTGCACAGGCGCACCGTTTCGAACGTCTCGACCCGCTGCCCGGCGGAAATCGCGGCAATGATCGCGGCTTGCTCGGGCTGCCGCTCACGCGGGATCACCCGCCGGATCGACTGGCCGACCATCTCCTCCCGGCTGAACCCGAAGATCCGCTCGGCCGCAGCGTTCCATGACAGGATGGTGCCACCCAACGCCATACCGATGATAGCGTCGCTCGAACTTTCGACGATGGCGGCGAGCAGCGATTCGGTGATCAACTCAAAAGCCTCGTTCGCGCGGGGCCACACCGCCCGACAGGCTTGATCGGCAGCCCCCGCCACCGATCAATGCAGCAGCGCGCGATCCGGTTCCCGGATGCACGCAAACCGCTTACAGCCCCACCGAATCCAGTGCCTGGGCCAGATCGTCGATCAGGTCCTGCGGGTCTTCAAGGCCGACGCTGATCCGCAGCATCCCCTCGCCGATGCCCATTTCGGCGCGCACTTGCGGCGTCAGGCTGGAATGGGTGGTGGACGACGGGTGCGTCATCAGCGACTTGGTATCGCCGATGTTGTTCGAAATATCGATCAGGGTCAGCGCATCAAGCAACCCGTACGCCGCCTCGCGCCCGCCGTCGATCTCGAACGAAAAGATCGAGCCGGCCATGCGCATCTGGCGTTTCACCAGTTCATGCTGCGGGTGGCTGGGCAAGCCGGGGAACAGGATGCGCGGCACGCGGCCTTCAAGGAAACTGGCGACCTCCAATGCGTTTTCAGCCTGCCGCACCGCGCGCAAATCCAGCGTCTCAAGGCCCTTGAGTACCACCCACGCGTTGAACGGCGACAGCGTGGGGCCGGTGTTGCGCTGGAACGGCAGCAGCACGGTATTGATGAAACCGGCATCGCCGCAGACCGCGCCGGCCAGCACCCGGCCCTGCCCGTCCATCAGCTTGGTGGCGGAATAGGCGACCACGTCGGCCCCCAGTTCCAGCGGGCGCTGCAAGGCGCTGGTGGCGAAGGCGTTATCCACCACGGTGCGGATGCCATGCTCCTTCGCCAGCGCGGATACGGCGCGGATATCGACGATATCCATCGTCGGGTTGGCCGGCGTTTCGAAGAAAAACACCTTGGTGTTGGGCTGGATCGCCGCCTTCCACGCATCCAGATCGCGCCCGTCCACCGCCGTGCAGGCGATGCCGAAACGCGGCAGCAGGTTGTCCGTCACCCAGCGGGTCGGGCCGAATGCGGCGCGGGCGATGACCATGTGGTCACCCGCCGAAAGCTGGCACAGCAGCACCGCGCTCATCGCCGCCATGCCCGATGCTTGGGCCCGGCACGCCTCGGCGCCTTCCATCAGCGCAATGCGCTCTTCCAGCATCTGGACCGACGGGTTCTGCGTCCGCCCATAAGTCATCCCCGGCTCTTGCCCGGCAAACCGGGCGGCGGGGGTGCGGGCATCGTCGTACGAGAAGCCCGAGGTAAGGAAGATCGCCTCGCTGGTCTCACCCTGTTCCGACCGCCAAGTCCCGCCGCGCACCGCGCGGGTAGCCTGGCGCCAGTTCTGGGTGATCGAGCGGTCCTGTCCGGTAGAGCGTTTCATGGCCGCCGCATTAGAAGCGCGCAGCCGGCGGGGCAAGGGGCCGCAGGGGTGGCGGCTGGTCAGGACATACCGCATCCGCTCCCGCCTGCGGGAGAGGCTGCCCCGCTTCTCCCCTCCCGCAGGCGGGAGGGGCTGGGGTGGGTTCTGCCTTCCCCTTGCATTTCCCGTCCCTCGCCCGCTATCCGCTCATCGCATGGAAAGTGCCCTGCCCGCGCGGCTGCCCCCTCCCCGCGAGACCGATCCCATCCTGTGGTGCGCGTCGATTTGCGTGATCTTCCTCACGCTGCTGTGGCTGCGGCTGGCCATCCCGTCGAAGATCTACTTCGACGAAGTGCATTACGTCGGGGCAGCGCGGACGTTGCTCACGCTGGCCAAGCCGCAGAACGCCGAACATCCGCTGGTCGGCAAGGAAATCCTTGCCGCCGGGCTGCGTCTGTTTGGCGATAATGCGCAAGGCTGGCGGATTTTCCCGGCGCTGTTCGGCACGGCCGGGCTGTTCGCGTTCAGCCGCGCGGTGTGGCTGGCCAGCGGGCGCACCTTCGCGACAATCGCCGCCACGATCCTGCTGGCCACCAACTTCATGTG
Organism: Alphaproteobacteria bacterium; assembly: GCA_031363685.1. Taxonomy (GTDB): domain Bacteria; phylum Pseudomonadota; class Alphaproteobacteria; order Sphingomonadales; family Sphingomonadaceae; genus Novosphingobium. Next base: position 5,332 of record JANLUV010000208.1, read on the forward strand.
GTTCGTGATGAGCCGAATCGCGATGCTCGATATCTTCATGGCCACGTTCTGCCTGTTTGCGCTGTGGCTGCTGGCTGGCGCGGTGCGCTTTCCGGCTGCCGCGCGCTGGCGGCTGGCGCTGGCCGGAGTGTGCCTGGGGCTGGCGCTGGGATCGAAGTGGAATGTCGCGTCGGCGGCCGCGCTGCCGGGGCTGGCGTTCCTGGCGATGCGCCTGAAGCAGCACGGGCGGCGCGTCATGCTGGCGACAAATGGCGCGCCGGTGCCGGGGATTTCGCTGACCGAAGCTGCACTATGGCTCGGCACGGTGCCGTTTTTGGTCTATTTCGCGACGTTCCTGCCGACGTTCTTCTATGCCGAAAAACCGGTCAACCCTTTGCATATCATTGAATATCAGGGATATATCCTGAAGTTGCAGCAAAGTGTGGTGAAGCACCACCCTTACCAGTCACTGTGGTGGCAGTGGGTGATCGACCAGCGCTCGGTCTGGTTCCTGTACGAGAACGTCGATGGCGCGCAGCGCGGGGTGCTGATGCTCGGCAACCCGCTGGCGATGTGGGCCGGGCTGCCGGCGGTGCTATGGTGCCTGTGGGCCGGAATATGGCGGGGGCGGCGCGATACGCTGGCGGCGGCGCTGTTCTACCTGGTCAGCATCGGGATGTGGATCTCCAACGGCAAGCCGATCCAGTTCTATTACCATTACCTGCTACCGGGCGTGTTCCTGATGGCCTGCCTGGCGCTGGCGCTGGATGCGCTGTGGCGCCGCACCGATCGCTGGCGCTGGGCCGCCCCCGCCGCGCTGGCGGTCGCCTTGGGCCTGTTCATCTATTTCTTCCCGATCCTCTCCGCCGCCAAGCTGTGCTGCGGCAAGAAAAGCTTCGAATGGTGGATGTGGCTGCGCAGCTGGCGGTGACGCGGCACTACTCTCTCCTTCAGGGGAGAGATACGCAGGCTTGGCGCTATGCGCCTGGCCGAAGTTGAGACGGGAATATCCTCGCGCGGCGCCCCCTCTCCCAACCATCTTCCCTGCAAGTACCAGGGCTTTAGTACCGGCCCCACACGAATTTCGAGCTGAGCGCAAAGTTCCACACCGAGGCAACGATGATCCCAATCAGCACCGCCACCACATCGTGGAAGTGCATCCGCTTCAGCGCATCGGTCATCGCGACGTTGGCAAGCACGCCAACCGCGCAGGCCAGCGCAAACTTGGCCCAGCCGCGCAGCCACGGGTACAGCCCGCGCAGCCGCTTGTCGGCGTAAGTCAGTTCGTTGTTCAGCGCGAAATTGAAGGTCATCGCGCTGACCGAGGCTATCGTATTGGCGATGTTGAAGGTGGTCCGGTCGCTCGACCAGTGACCATAGACGAAGCGTTCGCCCAAAATCACGCTCAGCACGAAAAACAGCACCGCGAACTGCACCACCACGCCCATCGCGCCCACCGTGCCGAACAGCGCGAAGCGGGTGGGAATGATCCGGCCGAGCCACTTGTCGTACAGCCCGACCAGGAATTCGAACACCACCGTGCGATCAAGCTTGCTTTCCCCTTCGGCGCGGGCGGCAAAGTTCATCGGGAATTCCTTGATCCGCAAGGGCACGTTGACCGTGGCAAGGATGTCGAGCAGGATCTTGAAGCCCACGCCCGACAGGCGGTGTGCGTCCTTGCGCAGGGTTTCGCTGCGCAGCATGAAATACCCGCTCATCGGGTCGCTCAGTTCCACCCCGGTAACCTTGCGGGCGATCTTGTTGGCGAGGCCCGATGCCTTGACGCGGTCGGGCCGGCCCCACGCCTCGGTGCTGGCACCTTCGGCAAACCGGCTGGCATAGGACACATCATAGTCCCCGCTCTCGATCGCGGCGAGCATGCCCGGCAGCAGGATCGGATCGTGCTGATGATCGGCGTCCATCACCGCAACGATCGGCGCGGACGTGGCGCACATCCCCTCGATCGCGGCGGAAGACAGCCCGCGGCGGCCGATCCGCTGGATCACCCGGATGCGCGAATCCTCGGCGCCAAGCGCGCGGGCGTCGTCGGCCGTGCCGTCCGGGCTGTTGTCATCGACCACGATGACTTCCCATGCGATCCCCTGCAACGCTGCATCCAGCCGGGTCACCATCCCGCGCAGATTGCCCCGCTCGTTGTAGGTGGGCAGGACGATCCCGAGCCGCAGCGTCATGTCAGAGCCTTTCGAGAACGGCATCACCGATCGCCCGGGTGCCAAGGCTACCGCCCAGATCGCCGCCGCGAATGCCGTCGGCCAGCGCGCGCGCTACGGCCGCCTCGATCCGCACGGCCTCGGCTTCGCGGCCGAACGAGTGGCGCAGCAGCATCGCGGCGGACAGGATCGTCGCCATCGGGTTGGCCTTGTCCTGCCCGGCGATGTCGGGCGCGGAACCATGGATCGGCTCGTACAGGCCCTTCGTTCCGACTGCCATCGAGGCCGAGGCCAGCAGCCCGATCGAGCCGACGCACATCGATGCCTGATCGGACAGGATATCGCCGAACAGGTTGCCGGTGACGATCACGTCAAACTGGCCGGGGCTTTTCACCAGCTGCATCGCGGCGTTGTCGACATACAGGTGCGACAGCGCGACGTCTGGATATTCGGCCGAAACCTCGATCACCACGTCGCGCCACAGCTGCGATGTTTCCAGCACATTGGCCTTGTCGACCGAGCATAGCCGGCCCTTTCGCCCCCGCGCGGCCTTGAAGCCGACGTGGGCGATCCGCCGCACTTCGTCCTCGGCATAGGACATCATGTCCCAGCCCTGGCGGCGGCCGTCGGGCAGCGTGCGAATGCCTTTTTCGCCAAAGTAGACGTCGCCATTCAGTTCGCGGATGATCAGCAGGTCGATCGCGCCCGCCACTTCGGGGCGCAGCGCGGAAAACCCCTCCAGGCCCGCAAACACCCGCGCGGGGCGCAAGTTGGCGAACAGGCCCAGTTCCTTGCGCAGGCCCAGGATCGCCTGTTCCGGGCGCAAGTGGCGCTCCAGCGTGTCGCACTCGAAATCGCCGACCGCGCCGAACAGGATCGCGTCGGCCGCGCGGGCGATCTCCAGCGTCTGCGCGGGCAGCGGATGGCCGTGCTTGCGCCACGCTGCGCCGCCGACATCGCCTTCGATCAGTTCCAGACCGGGCAGGTCCAGCGCTTCAAGCACCCGCACCGCCTCGCGCGTTACCTCGGGGCCGATCCCGTCGCCCGCGAAAACCGCAACCTTCATCGCACGTCCTGTTCTAGTCTATCCGGCCCAGCCGCTCCCGCAGGATGGTGCGCGCCGCCATAACATCGGATCGCCGATCGGCAAGCGCATAGCGCGCCAGATCGCGCCCCAGGCGATCAAGCATGGCCAGATTTGCGGGGAAATCGGCCGGATCGGGCATGTCGCGCGGCCCGCCATAACCCAGTTCGCGCAGCACCAGCGTTTCATAGCCGACCAGCGCCGGGGTCCACCCTCGCGCCGAGGGGGCGTGGCAGACCGCATCGAGCAGCGCCGAAAGGGCGGAATACAGCGGCGGGTAGGCGTGCCCTTCGGGCAGCACGGCGGCGGTGAGCACGGTCGCCCAGCCGATCGCTGCGGCAGCCAGCGGTTCGCCCAGCCACGGACCCCGGCTGGTGATCAGCTCCAGCCGCGCAAACGGCAACTGGCTGTCCGAGCGCGAGCGCAGTTCCGCCTCGACCACGTTCCCCGGGATCAGCACGGGCCGCAGTTGCCGCCCCCGGCCGCCCGCGACATAGGCGGCGACCAGCCCATGCTCTGCGGTCAGCAACCGCGCGATTGCTGCAGTTTCGCCATGGGCCCGGACAGCGCAGACAATAGCGGATACGCGCAGGTGCATCGGCGCGGTGTGGCGCGGCCCCGCGCCCCGCGCAAGCTCAGCCCGTTGCCGCCGCGCAATCGGCGCAGGGCGCACCGGAATGCGCGCGGTTCTGCGTGTCAGCCGTCACAAGCGGATTTTCCGGCCGACCCAGCGTCCAGTTGCGGCCAAATCGGACGGATGGATTGGGCGCGCACCACACTTCGCCATTGGCGGTCAGCGCGGTAACCCAGATCAGGTTATGCTCCTGCCCGTAATCGATCAGGCCGATGGCATAGCCTTCGCCCTTGCCCAGGACGTGGAGCGGGATGGCGGGATCAAGCTGCGTAAACACGGTCGGACCTTGTTTGTAACGTGGTTGCAACCGGCGTGCAGCTGGCTTGTTCCCGCATTCCGCCGCACTTACGGGGTGAGTTTGGCTTCCAGCACGGCCAGCCGGGCCTTCAGGCCTTCGGCCTCGTCGCGTGCCTTGGCGGCCATGTCCTTCACCGCGTCGAATTCCTCGCGGCTGACGTAATCAAGCCCGCCGAACGCTTCCTTGAAGCGTTCGCGCGCGGCATCGCGGGCTTCGCGGCCAACGCCGGCAAAGGTTCCGGCGGCGCTGTTCAGCAGCTTGACGAAATCGGCGAGCAGGGGGTTTTCGCTTTGCATGGCGCTTAGATGGACGTTCTGTATTGGCGGTTCAAGATCAAAGCTGGATCCGCGTCACCGCATTGCCCGCAGGCATCCCGTCGGCATCGGGGTTTGCGGCCAGGAACTGCCAGTTCAGCACCGTGGCGAACAAGACCCACGCCAGATAGGGCGCCAGCAGCAGCGCCGCCTGCGGGCGCACCCGCCAGAACAGCACGACAGTGACGATCACCGCCAGATCCAGCGCAACCAGCAAATACAGCGCCTTGCTGATTTCGTGCAGGCCAAAGAACAGCGGCGACCAGCACAGGTTGAGCAGCAGTTGCACCGCAAACACCGCAAAGGCCGCGCAGCGCCCGCGCGCCCCGCGCGCTGCGCCGATCCATGCCGCCGCCAACCCCATCATCACGTACAGGATCGCCCACACGATCCCGAACGTGACCGGCGGCGGATAAAGCCCCGGCTTGACCAGCGCGGCGAACCACTGGTTCTGCGGTCCACTATTGCCAAACATGGCCGAAACGAAGCCAAGCAGCACGACCGCCAGCACAAGCACAAGGGCCCAGCGCAGGAAAGAGGCGCGCAATTGGCCGGACGACGCAAGCTGGTTCATGATCCCTCGTAGACACCGATTCGATGCGAACCCCAAACAATATTGGCGGGGGCTTCGTCGATTGGCAACTTCGTCCGGAATGGAGGGGGTGCCGGAGCGGGACAGATTTTACGCCCGGGTTTCCCCTTTTTCGTCAAGTTTTCCCCGGCAATCAGCCCCGGCTGGCGGAGATCAGGAACTCCACGTTGCCCTCCGGCCCCGTGATCGGACTTTCGGTCACGCCCTGCACGGTCCAGCCCGCGCCTTCCAGCCAATCGCGCACTTCGCCGCAGACCCGTTCGTGCAGGGCGTGGTCGCGCACCACCCCGCCCTTGCCCACTTCGCCGCGCCCGACCTCGAACTGCGGCTTGATCAGCGCGACCAGCTGGCACCGCGGCGCGGCCAGGCGCAGCGGCACGTCGAGCACCTTGGCCAGCGCGATGAAGCTGGCATCGCAGACCACCCAATCGCACGGCGCATCGATCTGCTGCGGGGTGAGGATGCGGGCGCTGGTTTGTTCGAGCACGATGACGCGCGGGTCCTGCCGCAGCTTCCACGCCAGCTGGTTGGTGCCCGAATCGACCGCAAACACCCGCTCCGCACCGTAGTCGAGCAGGACATCGGTGAACCCGCCGGTCGAACTGCCGATATCCATCGCCACCGCGCCGGCCGGATCGAGCCTGAAGTGGTCCAGCGCATGAGCCAGTTTGATCCCCCCGCGCGACACCCACGGGTGATCGCGGCCACGCACGTCGAGCGGGGCATCGCCGGGCAGCGCATGGCCGGGCTTGGCCAGCTTGGTCTCGCCAGTAAAGACCAGGCCCGCCAGCACCAGCGCTTGCGCCCGGGTGCGGCTTTCCACCAGGCCGCGATCGACCAGCAACTGATCGACACGGACTTTAGGGGCGGGACGCGGTTTGCGCGGGGATGACATGTGGCGGTTCGCAGCTTTGGTCGGGGATCGCCGGCAGGCTGTTTCCGGCATGGTTCGGGGCGAGCGGGGTTGTGTTGTGCCCGCGCCTCATTCCATACCGGGCAGATGTTGGCAAATCGCTCTCGTTTCGCGCCCAGGCTGCCGCTGTTGGCCACGCTGCTGGTTACAACTCTCGTGAGCGCCTGCGTCCCCGCACTCGCACCGGCTCCGCCCACGGTCGTCGCACCCCCGCTGCCCGCCGCGCCGCGCGCCGCAGCGCCGCAACCCGCCCCGCCCCCGCCCCGGGCTGACTGGCGCAACGCACCGCAGAGCGGCGGC
>JANLUV010000209.1:0-5156 GCA_031363685.1 Alphaproteobacteria bacterium
CCATCTTCCCAGTCGCGGGTCTCGCCATGCGCTATCGCTGGCTTTTTACTCCACATTGGCTGGAACGTGCTGGGCCTTATCTGGCCGTCATAACGACTGTGTTTGCAAATTATATAATCGCCAAAAATTGCGCCGTTGCGCAATCACCCATGTAAATAGTTCCGACAACACTAACGAAATTTCGTGAAAATTGCCGGATTTCCCCGGTTTTGTCCGATCCTGGCGTTGTCAGATTTACCGACAATTTACCCCTTTGGCCTAGCTGGGACCGGATAGCCCGAAACTTTCGGGCGAAAGGCCGGCAAGGTTATGGTTCGCCTCTTCAAACACTACGTCCCGCATGCGGTGCTGCTGCTGGGCCTGTTCGATCTGGCCCTGCTCGCCGGGGCGGCGGAACTGGCGTGGCGCATCCGTGCCGAGCAGATCGGCATTTCGCTCGGGTTCGTGGCCGAACGCTCGGGCATGCTGGCCGGGTTTACCGCGACCATGCTGACCGCGATGATCGCGACCGGGGTCTATGGCACGGAATCGCTGCGTTCGCTGCGCTATGCCGGGGCGCGGCTGCTGGTCGCGGCGTCGCTCGGCACGATCGCGCTGTCGTTCGCCGACTGGTTGATTACCGGGGCGATCTTCTGGCGATCGACGCTGGCTTACGCGATGGGACTGACGGTGCTGCTGCTGATGGCCAACCGGCTGATCGTCGGCGGAATACTTGGGGCGCAGGCGTTTCGCCGCCGGGTACTGGTGCTCGGCGCCGGCCACCGCGCCGACCGGCTGCGCCAGTTGGGCGAACGGCCGGAAAGCGGGTTCGTGATCGTCGGTTATATCCGGATGAGCGATCAGACCCCGGTGATCGAGGAAGCAATCAACCGCAACGCGGTCCACAACCTGACGCGGTTCGTCGAAAACCTTGGCGTCAGCGAGGTGGTGCTGGCGCTGGAAGAGCGCCGCAATTCCCTGCCGCTGCACGATCTGCTGCGGATCAAGACGGCGGGCGTCCACGTCAACGATTTCTCCAGCTTCATCGAACGCGAAACAGGCCGGGTCGATCTCGATACGGTCAATCCAAGCTGGCTGATTTTTTCCGACGGTTTCTCGTCCGGCCGCGCGGTGTCGAGCGTGGCCAAGCGGCTGTTCGACGTGCTGGTCAGTTCGGTCCTGCTGGCGCTGACCCTGCCGGTGATCGCGCTGTTTGCGGTGTTGGTGAAGCTCGACAGCCGGGGGCCGGCGTTCTTCCGCCAGACCCGCGTCGGGCTGTATGGGCAAAGCTTCAACCTCGTCAAACTGCGCTCCATGCGGGTCGATGCCGAAGCGGCGGGCGCGCAGTGGGCGACTCAGAACGATCCGCGCGTGACCCGCATCGGCAAGTTCATCCGCAAGGTGCGGATCGATGAGCTGCCGCAAAGCTGGAGCGTGCTGAAAGGCGAGATGAGCTTTGTCGGCCCACGCCCGGAACGACCCGAATTCGTCGAAGACCTTGAGGAAAAGCTGCCCTATTTTGCCGAACGGCACATGGTGAAGCCCGGCATCACCGGCTGGGCCCAGATCAACTATCCTTATGGCGCCTCGATGGAGGATTCGCGTCACAAGCTCGAATACGATCTCTACTATGCCAAGAACTACACGCCGTTCCTGGATCTGCTGATTCTGCTGCAGACCATCCGGGTTGTGCTGTGGCGCGAAGGCGCGCGCTGAGATGCCGATGCGGAAACCAATCACGGTGCGCAGATGACCCCAGGCTGGCTGGTCATCGCCGATGTTGCGCATCTACTGGGTGCCTGCGCCGCAGCGACGCTGGCGGCATGGGTCGCCGGACGCCGGTCGGCGGTCGGGCCGGCCGGCACCGCGATGGTCATCGCGCTGTCGCTCAGCGCGGCATGGGCGCTGGCGGTAACGGCGACCGGGGTGGACAGCCCGGCGGTCCACATCGCCGAATCCGCCCGCAACCTCGGCTGGCTGTTCGTGATCTACCGGCTGTTCAGCAGCGATGGCCGCCACATGCTGGTCCGGCCGATCCGCCCGCTGATGCTGGCACTGGCGGCGATCGAGTTGTTCCAGTCGCTGCAGATCGTGCTCATTCCCGATTTCCGGCTGACCGGTGCATCGCGCGATACGCTGTTCCACATGACGGTGATGTTCCGCCTGATGATGTCGATCGGGGGGCTGGTCCTGCTGCACAACCTTTATGGCGGCGCGTCGCAACCGGCGCGCGCGGTGTTGCGCTGGCCCACCGCAGCACTGGCGCTGCTGTGGCTGTTCGACCTCAACCTCTATACCGTGGCTTATCTGTCCGGCGGGTGGCCAGTGGAACTGGCGTCGCTGCGCGGGATCATCCTGATCGGCGTGGTTTTCACCCTGCTGCCGGGAATGACCTTTCGCCGCGCCGAACTGCGGTTCAGCCCATCACGTGCGGTGGCGTTCGAGTTCGCCTCGCTGCTGGGCATCGGGCTGTACCTGATCGGCATGATCCTGCTGGGCAAGTGGGTATCCTTTATCGGCGGCGAGTTTGCGCGGTTGTTCCAGTTTGGCTTCCTGATCGCGGGCATCATGGCGGCGCTGCTGGTACTGCCGTCCAAACGCCTGCGCGGCTGGCTTAAAGTCACGCTGGTCAAGCACCTGTTCCAGCACCGCTATGACTACCGCGCCGAATGGCTGCGCTTCAACCGCACCATCGGGCGCAGCGGCGGTCCGCGGGCAGGGGAAAGCAGCAGCCCGCTGGAAGAGCGCGCGATCCAGTCGCTGTGCGACATTACCGACAGTCCCGCCGGGCTGCTGCTGGTCCCCGGCGACCATGACGATCTGGTTCTGGCCGCCCGCTGGCAATGGCCGACCGCCGAAGTACCGGCCGCTGCGCTGCCGCCGGTCGCGGTCGCCTTTTTCGAGCGCGAGGGGCACATCGTCGATCTGGATGCGGTGCGGGCCGGGGTCGATCATCAGGGCGAAATGGGAATCGTGCCGCACTGGCTGCATGCCGAGCCGCGCGCGTGGGCGCTGGTCCCGCTGCTCCATTACGAGCGCCTGCTGGGCGTGGTCGTGCTGGGCCGACCGCCCGTTACCCGCACACTTGACTGGGAAGATTTCGACCTGCTGCGCGTGGTTGGCCAGCAACTCGCGAGCTACCTGGCGGAACATGCCGGGCAGGACGCGCTGGCCGAGGCCGCCCGGTTCGATGAATTCAATCGCCGCATCGCCTTCGTGATGCACGATATCAAGAACCTGGCGAGCCAGTTCAGCCTGCTTGCCCGCAACGCCGAACACCATGCCGAAAACCCGGCGTTCCGGGCCGACATGATCGTCACGCTGCGCAATTCGGCGGAAAAGCTCAACGCGCTGATCGCGCGCCTGTCGCGCTATGGCAAAGGCATGGGTGACCGCGCGAGCGCGTTCGACGTTGCGGATGTGGTCCGGTCGGTCGCGGCGCAGTTCGCCAACCGCCACCCGGTGGTGGTGACCGAGTGCCAGCACGGCGTGATCAGCGCCAACCGCGATGCGCTGGAACAATCGCTCCTCCATCTCGTCCAGAACGCGATCGACGCCAGCGCACCCGATCAGCCGGTGTTCCTGATGCACACCATCGACGGGATGCATGCCCGGATCGATGTGATCGATGCGGGGCAGGGGATGAGCCCCGAGTTTATCCGCACCAGGCTGTTCAAGCCGTTTGTCTCGTCCAAGCCCGGCGGGTTCGGGATCGGCGCGTGCGAAACCCGCGAACTGGTCCGCGCGATGGGCGGCTGGCTCGACGTGGAAAGCCGCGAGGGGCTTGGTTCACGCTTCATCATCCGCCTTCCGCTCAAGGAAGCGGGCGATATCGCCCGTCTCCAAACCACCAGCATCGATAAGCCGGAACAGAAAGTCGCATAATGCCCGAGATCAAGCCCAAGCTCCTGGTGGTCGAGGATGACGCCGGCCTTCAGGCCCAGCTCAAATGGGCCTACCCCGATTTCGAGGTCATCGTCGCGGGCGACCGTGCCAGCGCCATTGCCGCGCTGCGCAGCGAGGAGCCGCCGGTGGTTACGCTCGACCTTGGCCTGCCGCCCGATCCGGACGGGACCGGCGAAGGCTTTGCCGTGCTCGACGAGATCATGGCGCTGAAACCCGACACCAAGGTGATCGTTGCCACCGGCCACGGCGCGCGCGAAAGCGCGCTGCAGGCGATCGCGCACGGGGCCTATGATTTCTACCAGAAGCCGGTGGATATTGACGCGATCGGGCTGATCGTGCGTCGCGCGCTGCAACTTCACCGGATCGAGAGCGAGAACCGCCAACTGGCCGCCCGCCCGGGCACCGAGAACAAGGTGCTCGGCCGGCTCATCACCGCCGCGCCGGAAATGGTGAAGGTTGCCCGCACGATCGAGCGCGTGGCCAACACCAACGCATCGGTCGTACTGCTGGGCGCCAGCGGCACCGGCAAGGAACTGCTTGCCCGGGGCCTGCATGAAGCGAGCGACCGCGCGAACGGCGCGTTCATCGCGATAAACTGCGCCGCGATCCCCGAAAACCTCCTCGAAAGCGAACTGTTCGGGCATGAGAAGGGCGCGTTCACCGGGGCGGTGAAAACCACCGAGGGTAAGATCGAACAGGCCAACGGCGGCACGCTGTTCCTCGACGAAGTGGGCGATATCCCGCTGCAGTTGCAGGTAAAATTGCTGCGCTTCCTGCAGGAACGGGTGATCGAGCGGGTCGGCGCGCGCCGGTCGATCGCCGTGGATACGCGGATCGTCTGCGCGACGCACCAGAACCTTGAACAGATGATCGCCGAAGGCCGGTTTCGCGAAGACCTCTATTATCGCCTCGCCGAAATCATCGTGAAGATCCCGGGCCTGGCCGAGCGCCCGGGAGACGCGACCTTGCTGGCGAAGGTGTTCCTCCAGCGGTTCGCGCGCGAGATGAACCCGCAGGTCAAGGGCTTTGCCGCCGATGCGCTCGCCGCGATCGATGCGTGGGGCTGGCCGGGCAACGTGCGCGAACTGGAAAACCGGGTGAAGCGCGCGGTGATCATGGCCGATGGCAAGCTGGTTGGCGCCGTCGATCTCGATCTGGGCGTGCGCGCCGATGAACTGGCTTCGTCACTCAACCTCAAGTCCGCGCGCGAGCAGGCCGACCGCAAGGCAATCCGCCATGCGCTGGCCCGCAGCGAGGGCAATATCTCCAGC
>JANLUV010000222.1:0-13293 GCA_031363685.1 Alphaproteobacteria bacterium
CACTGGTCGCATTTCCTGAGATGCCGGCATACTGCGCGTCGAAGGGCGGCGTATCCATGCTTACCAAGCTGACCGCAGCCGAATATGCCGCCGACAAGATCCGGGTCAACGCAATCCTGCCCGGGGCGATCAAGACCGGGATGACCGATGCGCTGCCGCCTGCCTATCTGGAAGGCGCAGTCGCGGGGACATTGATGGGCCGGATCGGCACCCCCGATGAAATCGCCAACCTGGCCGTGTTCCTTGCGAGCGACGAATCGTCATTCATTACCGGAACGCTTACGCCGGTTGATGGCGGCTACACCCTCATCTGAGAATGCCGACGTGGCCGGCCAGGAAAAAGCGCCGACCAGCTGCAGATTCTCAACGGCCAAGTTGACAATTATCCGACTCGCATTTTTCCCCGAACAAACGATCGTTTAATCGACTAACAGTGGGGAGAAAATCATTTTGTCAGGTATGAGAACGAGCCGCTGCGCCAGAGCAATTGCCTTGAGCCTGCTTGCAACCACCGGCTTGGCGCGGGCGGAATGACTTTTGCGCAAAGCGCCGAGCCACCTCTCCGCGCACCTTCGGCGTCGAAGGCACGGTCAAAGTTCTAATCCCAGTCGGCCGTCCTGCGGGCGGCCGGTCGATTGGCCTCTGACAAACTCGAACACCGGCCTGACCGATCAAACCTTCAGGATCACCGATCCGCCGTTCGCACCGAGGCCAAGCACGGCCGACATGCCAACCCGGGCATTGCGCACCTGATGGCCATCGGCGCGACCCCGCAGTTGCCAGCTCAGTTCGCAAATCTGGAGCACAGCCTGCGCCGTGGTCGCTTCGCCAAATGAGATGAAGCCTCCGCTTGGATTGACCGCCAAAGTACCGTCGATATCCAGTTCGCCGTTCTCCAGCATCCAGTCGGCCTGACCCGGCTCGCAAAAACCCAGCAGTTCCGGCCAGGACAGGATGTGCCAGGCCGTGTTGTCTGCCAATTCCAGAACATCGACGTCCTCAGGCCCAATGCCAGCCATGTTGCAGGCGCGCTGAACGGCCGTGACGACTTCGCTAGTGTTGGAAACTCCAGGGCGAACAAGGCTGGAGACCATCGGGATCCGTCGTCCTGGATCGCCGAATTGGCCGGTCGCAGCCGCACAACCGGCGACCTCCACCATCCGGCCACCTGCTCGACGGGCAAAGTCTTCGGTCCCCAGGACCACGGCCGCGGCGCCGTCGCTGACCGGGCATATCTGGAGCAATCGCAGCGGATCGGCGACCATCGGCGAGGCCAGGACTTCCTCGATGCTGGTTTCCTTGCGAAACCGGGCGAAGCGGTTGCCCCGGGCATTGCGCCGCATCAGCACCGATGCGCGCGCGAAAGTCTCGTCGCTCGTGCCGAAATCGTGTTTGCGCCGCTGCGCTTCCATGGCCCAATAAGCGGGATTGGTCGCCCCCATGGAAACCCAGCGCAGATAGTCATTGTCGGTCGGATCGTCCTGGCTGCCAGGCGGACGCGGGATGAAACCCTTGGGCATCCGCTCTGCGCCAAGCGCCGCGACCACATCGTATTGCCCGCTGGCAATCATCGCATAGGCAGTCTGGAAGGCAATGGCTCCCGCCGCGCAGGCCCCGCCGACGTTGATGCAAGCCATGCCCTGGTCGGCCACCGCAAGCGCCACTTCGTTGGCATGAAGGCCCCAGCCCATTCCGCCTTCGAAGCGGGAGCTGGCTGCGACCACCCCCTGCACATCAGGCCAGCCCAGCGCGGCTTCGCCCAGCGCCCCGTTCATGGCCTCGAGCGCCATTTGCAACTGGGTTTTGTCCGGCCACTTGCCCCAGGGGTGAGCGCCTGCGCCAAGCACATAGACTGGCCGGGTCATGCTGCCGCTTTCTCGCCCAGAGGTGCGAATTTGTAGGTCAGCACATCACCGCGCTCGGCATCGCGATACAGCGGCTCGACAACCATGCGGAGCGGCATGCCAATTGTAATGGCATCAAGCGCAACGCCCGTCAGCATACCCATGACATGAAGACCTTCGCCAAGATCAACGACCCCCAATGCGTATGGCGCCCAGTCGTCAATCCGGAACAGCGGTGGCGGTTGGTAGTGCTGAATGGTGTAACTGTAGAGCGTGCCGGTGTTGGGCAAAAAGCTGAGCTCGACCTGCTTATCTCGGCATGCCGGATTGCGGCAACTGATCGCCCGGGGAAAATAGAGCGCTCCGCACGACACGCAGCGCGTTCCGGCCAGACGCGCTTCCCCCGCGACAACCTCGAACAGGCCGTCAATGACAGGAACGGGAACGGCGGCCTCTGTCATAGCGAAAGGATGTCGCGCGTTTCACGGAAATAGAGCGTGCCGTTGGCGACATCCACCACTTCGACCTCATGGCGCACGTAACGACGTCCGCGCTTCTCATACTTGTCGGCGGCGCGTGTGGTTATCCGCACCCTGGCTCCGACCGGTATGGGTTCAAGAATCTCTGAATCATGGAAAGTGTGGATCGATCCAATTGCGAACGGCTTGGTGTGATCGAACTGCACCGAAAGCACGAAGTGCGATATCAGCAATGGCGGCACGATCGCTCCGCCGAAGGGCGATTCACCCGGGATCTGCCAGGTGTTCATCTTCCAGCCTTCATACCATGGATTGAAGTCCTCAACTGAATCGGCATAGAGAATCACCAGCTCGGGCGTTATGTGCAATTCCCGCGAAAGCTCGTCGCCGATCTCGACCATGTCCCAGTAGGTCTGGCATTCCTGCTGCAATCCGGCGATGAATTCGCGGGTCTGTGCCTGCTGCACCGGACTCAATGGCCGCAATTGATCGATGGGAGTGTCTTCGCTCATAGCCTGGCATCCTCTTTTATTGTGTCGCAGGGACGGCGCGTTTCTCAGGCCCCGACGTCGACCTCGACCCAACCTGCGGTCTTCTTTTCGCCGGCTTCGTTCTCACACCAGACATCTACAATGAAGCGATAGCCTGCGCCTTTAGGCACCTTCTCGCGAACGGCGCCGTGCGTGGTGATCACTTCGTTGGCGAGGGTTGAGGCGATGTATTTGCAAACGACCCGCGCATTTCGGAAGAAGTCGGCCCCGAAATGGTTGACACACATTTCGGCAATATAAGCCGATGACATTTCGCCTGTTTGGATTGGAGCGCCGAGCCCGGTTTGAGCGGCATATTCTGCGTCCCAGTGATTGGGATTGAACCGACCCCACAGTCGCGATCCCATGAGCTGGATAAGCGCACGCTTCTTGATCGGTTCAAGTTCAAATCCGACCGGAGTGTCGCGTGTAATTGGTGCTGGCAGCATTGCTTGCGAGGCTGTCACGGTCATCTGCGCGTCTTTCAAGAGAGTCATCATGGCCTGATCAGTCGAACGATGCGCTGAGGGAATTCCGCCGTCAACGGGTCCGTGGAAAAAGTTTGCACACGGGACCACAGGCTGACCAAGATCCCTGGCTGACCGCTGCTCGCAAAGCTTCGAGGGAGACCTTTGTCGGCGGGCAGCAGTACATCACGCACAGATTTCTCGGCATTCCCGCGCCAACCCGAAAGAATTGTTCGGGGCGCTCAGGCAGCATCCGGGTGATCGGAATGGCTCAATTTCAGACCTTCATAGCCCTGCGCTGCAGTCTTTTCCAAAATGCGGCGATAGCCCCGCACCCCTCCGGAATAGGGCATGAACACGCGCGGCTTGCCGGGCATCTCCGCGCCGAGATAGTAAGACGGCGTCTGCGGATACAGCGTTTCCTGCGCCCGCTCGTTGACGTGCGCCACCCAGTCGCGTTCTGCCTGTTCGGTTGCCTCGATTTCGTCGAAGCCGCGCTCCCGGCAATAGTCGAACAGCTCAGCCAGCCAGTCGATCTGCTCCTCACTCGAAAGCAGGACATTGCTTAGCAATGAGGGGCTACCCGGTCCGACAATGATGAACAGGTTGGGGAAGCCATGAACTCCGATCCCAAGAAAGCTGACGGGACCAGCGGCCCATTTCTGCCGCAGCGAAACTCCGCCGCGCCCGACAATGTCGGGTTTAAGCAGCGACCCTGTAAACGCGTCGAACCCGGTTGCATAAATGATGACGTCGAAGGGGTACTCGGCGCCGCCTGCTTTAATCCCCGCTTGCGTTATCGCTTCTATCGGGGTGTCGCTGAGATCGACCAGCGCCACGTTTTCGCGGTTGAACGCAGTGAAATAGCCGCTGTCGACCGACGGTCGGCGAGTGCCGAACGCCAGGCTCTTGGGAGTCAACTTCTCTCTCAGAACCGGGTCTGAGACCAGCCCGGAAATCTTGCGGCGAATGAATTCGGCGGCGGTGTCGTTGGATTCCTGATTTAGCAGGATGTCTTTGAAGGTCAGGGCAAACCCGAAGCCAAGCCGGTTCCACGCCGCTTCATAGGCCAACTCGCGCTCTGCTTCAGGGACATCAATCGCCGATCTCGAGTCCGGAACGAATCCCAATCCACTCGGCGAGTTGCGAGCGGATTCGCGACGATCCCTGTAGTTCGCTTTGACCGAACGGTCTTCTTCATCGGACACCGGCGCGTTCGCCGCTGGAATCGAGTAGTTCGCAGTGCGCTGGAATACAGTCAGTTGTGATGCCTGTTGGGCAATCACCGGTGTCATCTGCACGCCAGAAGAGCCGGTGCCGATTATCGCGACGCGCCTGCCTGTGAAATCGATTTCGGACTTGGGCCAGCGAGCGCTGTAAATAATTTGCCCGCCAAATTCCCCTTGCCCCGGATAAGTCGGTTCTTTGGGCGCCGAAAGCTGCCCCATCGCCAAAATGATCCGCCGGCTGCTCCAGACCCGGCCATCTTGCGACGCGACGTGCCAGCGCGATGACGCTTCGTCGAACTTTACCGATGTTACGCGGGTGTTGAGCTCGATATTCCGCCGCAGATCAAACCGGTCGGCGACGTGATTGATGTACCGCAAGATTTCGGGCTGGGTCGCATAGCGTTCGCTCCAGCGCCACTCCTGTTCCAGTTCGGGCGAGAACCGATAGGAATAATCATGGCTCTCTACGTCGCAACGTGCGCCGGGGTACTGGTTGAAGTACCAGACCCCGCCGATGCCATCCGCTGCCTCCAGCACCACAACCGATTGGCCCTGACCGCGAAAGGTGTGGAGCGCGCGGAGTCCGGCGAAGCCAGCACCGATCACGACCGCGTCTACATCCACGTTCTGACATTCCCTCGCATTCAGTTCGACCTTGCACTTGCACAGCGCAGTGTTATCGTCAACGGTATCGTGGAAAATCAACCTTGCGGTCCGTGCCTATCGGGAAATTTGGGTTGGCACGGGACTGATCTTCTTGGCGCGCGTTCCCCAGTCACGATGGGGTCTGAGGCCGGCATTGGTGAAGTCACAGAGTGCGAACAGGTGCGGGAAACAATCAAATGCTAGAGCCAGTCGCAGACCGACAACAGGCACTTGCTGTCCAGTTCTATCCGTGGGTCCCCAAAACGCTCCATGGCGCATTCGACGAGGCCGCCCGCAAATTTGCCGATCGCGCCTTCATCATCACCGACGCGCGCTGCTGGACGTATCGCGAAGTCGTTGACTGGTCGCGCAGCGTAGCGGCCGGATTGTTGCGACACGGGGTAAAACACGGCGACAAGGTTGCGATAGTGCTGGCCAACTATCCCGAATTTGTGGCGCTGAAGTTTGCCATATCGCGGATTGGTGCGGTGGCTGTGCCGATCAACATCCTCAATCGGCGCGAGGAATTGCGGTATCTGCTCGAACAGTCGGAAGCAGTCGCACTGGTCACTATGGATCGCTTTCGCGGTCACGATTACCTGACGGTGCTGGATGAAATTGCGCCGGGGTGGGTGCAGCATGGCGGCGGGTCGGCGCTCCCGCACCTTCGCCAGGTCATCGTGCTGGCAACCGGCGAAGCCCCGGCGCGGGCCGACGCGACGGGCTTCGCTGCGCTTACCGCGTCACCGGGCGATGACCTTCCGGCCACGCCGGTCCATCCCGACGATCTGTGCGACATCATTTATACATCGGGCACGACCGGGATGCCCAAAGGCGTGATGCTGACGCACGACATGTTGACCCGCACTTCCTTCGGCAGCGCGTATGCCCGCGCCTTCGAGGACGGCCGCCGGATCATTTTTGCGCTGCCGATGTATCATGTGTTCGGCTATGCTGAAGGCCTGCTCGCCGTTCCATGGGTCGGCGGGGCGATCATCCCGCAACTGCGCTTCGATCCAGAGGCAATGCTGGATGGGATCGAACGGCATCACGCCAGCGACGCCTTGTGGATTCCCGCCATGTCACTGGCTGTGCTCGACGCGATCCACGGCAAAGCCCGCGATTTTTCGACATTCACGTCGATCCTCGCGTCGGGCGGCCGCGCGCCGGAGCGGCTGTGGCAAGCGTTGTTTGACGGGTTTGGTGTCGAGGAGATTACGACCGGCTACGGGATGACCGAAGTCACGGCATCGTCCACCGTAACCCGTCCCGATGATCCCATCGAGCGATTGCTGACCACCAACGGCCGCATGCGTGATGTCGGACCGGCGGGCGATCCGGCGCAGGGCGGCAAACTTGTCATTTACCGCGTGATCGATCCCGAGACCGGCAGCGAACTGCCGTTCGGTGAAATGGGTGAACTTGTCGCCAAAGGGAAAGGTGTTACCCCCGGCTACTACAACAAGCCCGAAGCGACGGCGGCGGCTTTCGATCAGGACGGTTGGCTGAAAACCGGCGATCTCGGCCGCGTCGATGCCGAAGGGTATGTCAGCCTGATGGGGCGGTCGAAGGAATCCTACCGCTGCGGGGGCGAACTGGTTTTGCCGACGGAAGTCGAAGACGTGTTGACCAGCCGAACCGATATTCTTCAAGCCCATGTCGTGCCCATACCGGACGAACGGATGGGAGAAGTTGGCGTCGCCTTCGTGGTCCCCGCGCAAGGGGCTAAGGTGGACACCGCCAAGCTGCAACGCATGGTCGCCGAGCGACTGGCCCGCTTCAAGGTGCCGCGCCATTTCCTGGTGGTAAGCGAGGCTGAAATACCGGTCACGGCCTCGGGTAGAGCCCGCAAGTTTCTGCTATCACAGCAGGCCATTAAAGCGTTGGAATTGGAATGAACGACATCGCCCCTTTGTCTGGCCGCAGGATCGCCATCGTCACGGGCGCGGCACGCGGCATCGGTGCGGCCGTGGCGCGGCGCCTTGCGCGGGACGGCCACGACATCGCCCTGTTCGATCTTGACCGCGATGGCTGCGCCGCAACCGCCGAGGCCGTCACCGCGTCAGGCCGTCGCGCCCGGGCATTTGTAGTCGATGTGGCGGACGAAGGTGCGGTCAGGCAAGGTGTTGCGGCCGTAGTAGATCAACTCGGCCCGCCAGCCATTCTCGTCAACAACGCCGGCATTCTGCGCGACAGCACGCTAGCCAAGATGCCACTCAGCGATTGGGATGCGGTCATCAACGTCAACCTGCGCTCGGTCTTCCTGATGTCGCGCGAGGTGCAACCGCACATGCGGGCGCAAGGCTTCGGCCGGATCGTCAACCTGTCAAGTATCGCCGCGCTCGGAGTTTTTGCCGAGGCCAATTATTCGGCGGCGAAAGCCGGAGTGCAAGGGATAACCAAGACCCTGGCGATTGAATTGGGACGGTATGGTATTACAGTCAATGCCGTTGCCCCCGGCTTCGTCGTCACCGACATGACGCGTGAAGTGGCCGAACGAGCCAAGATGGAATTTGATGACATGGTCGCTCTGATGATGAAGGATATCTATGTCGGGCGGCCCGGCCAGCCCGACGATATTGCCAACGCTATATCCTTCTTTGCCGATGAGCGTTCGGGATTCGTAACCGGCCAGGTGCTTTATGTTGCGGGCGCACCGCGGGGATAGTTTGCGCCTTCTGCCAGCGATCGGGCCAAGGGCAGAAATTCCGCAGTTGACGCCGGGTTTTGCAGGGATTGAAGATTGGACAAGCAAAAGACAGTCCTTGGAAAGCGCCGTACCGCCGCAGCAAAAGATTCGAGCGCGATCTACCAGAGCCGCCGCGAGGCGATCTCGCAAGCTGCCGTCCGCGTCTTCAATCGGCTTGGCTACACCGGTGCCAGCCTGAGCGCGGTTGCGGCTGAAATCGGTGTCGATCGCGCGACGCTCTATTACTATTTTTCATCGAAAGAGCAGCTTTTCGACGAAGTCGTTCGCGCGGTTTTGGAAGAGAACAATCAATTTGCCCGCAAAATTGCGGAGCGGCCCGGTTCCCCCGCCAGCAAAATCCTTGAACTCGTCTCGAAACTGATGGTTTCCTATGCCGAAAATTATCCGATGCTGTTCATCTACATTCGCGAAGACCTTAGCCATGTCAGCGACAAGCGTTCGGATTGGTCGATACGGATGCGCGAACTGAACAGAAGCATCCAGCAATCGGTCATGGATATCATCGATCAAGGTTTCGCAGACGGCAGTTTCCGCCGGATTGGCACATCCAAGATCATTGCATACGGCATTCTCGGGATGCTGAACTGGTCACATCGCTGGTATCGGCCCGAGCGTCCGGAAGCATCGGAGGACATCGGCAAAACCTTTGCCGAAATGGTGCTTTCGGGCCTCGAATCACGCGAACCGCCAAATCTCGTCTTGGCGCGCGGCGAAGCTCGGGGCATCACTGCGCTATGACCCCCGCAGCGATGCCGAATTGATTATTGGCAACGGCCCGAATTGATTATTGGCAACGGATTGTACCCGCGTGCGCGACCTGCGAAAAGGAGCCGGTGCTCCCCCGACGTCTGACCCTGCGCCGCATTGCCGCCGTGCTGCTTGCACTGGCCGCGCTGCCGGGCACCGTGGTGCGCGACAGTTCATCGCAGTGGGATCATCGCCGCGCATTGGCGGTCGCCCGGATTGCGGCGCCGCCCGCTGCCGCGACGGATCTTGGTCCGTTTCGCCTGCGCGGCGTGTGGCAACTGGTCAGCAGCGATATCCAGTTTGGCGGCTATTCGGCGCTGCTGCCGCGCGCGGGCGGCCGCCTACTGGCGATCAGTGATCGCGGCACGTGGCTGGAATTCGCCGAGCCGATGGCGGCCAAAGCGGCTAGCAGCGGCCCGATCGAATCGCACGATCACGCGATGGGGCACTTGCTGCGCGACCGCCGGGAATGGACCTCGATCGGCGATGCCGAAGCGGCAACCACGGATGGCGATCCCGGCAAGACGGGCGGGCATATCTGGATCTCGTGGGAGGATCGCCACGCGGTCAGCCGGTTCGATACGGCGCCGGGGGCGGGCTGGTGGCACGAACGGCGCGGGTTCCCCACGGCGATGAGGAACTGGTCGCCGCAGTTCGGCGCCGAATCGATGGTTCGCCTGCCCGACGGGCGCTTCATCATCGTCAGCGAGGACTTCGCCTTGCGCAGTTATGAACGGCGCCACCGGACGCTGCTGTTTCCGGGCGATCCCACCGCACCAAAAGCGGCTGACCCCGCCACGGGTGAGCTGACGGCCGATGCTGGCTATCGCCCCACGGACATGGTCCGGCTGCCCGACGGGCGGGTGCTGGTGCTGCTGCGGCGGCTGGTGTGGCCGCTGCCACTGCGTTTTTCCTGCCGCATCGCGATTGCCGATCCGCAGGAGCTATTCCGCACCGGCCGCTGGACCGCACGGACCCTCGCCCGGCTCGATGCGCCGCTGCCCACCGATAATTTCGAAGGCCTGACCGTGCGTCCGCGCGCTGACGGCAAGCTCGATGTCTGGGTGATCGCCGACAACAACCGTGCGGCGACGCAGCGGACGCTGCTGTTAAAATTGGAACTCGATCCGCAGGACCTGCCGGCACGGTGATCCAACAACCCGGAATCATGCATCGCAGCCATGCGAAAAGGCGCGCCGGTTGCCCGCCGCGCCGTTCGGAATCTGGTAGCAGCTGAAGTTTAGGCGGCCGTCTTCTTGGCCAGCTCGCGCTTGACCTTGATGGCGTTCGACGAAAGCTTCAGGTCCGCGGTCTTGAGCAGCCAGTTGTCCAGCCCACCGACGTGTTCGACCGAACGCAAGCCGTGAGTCGACACACGGAACTTGATGCTGCGATCAAGCGCTTCAGACATCAGGGTGACGTTCTGCAGGTTGGGCAGGAACACACGCTTGGTCTTGTTGTTGGCGTGGCTGACGTTGTGACCAACCTGGCGACCCTTGCCGGTCAGTTCGCAAATGCGGGACATGGCTCTAACTCGCGTTGAAAATTCGGTACCGTTGCCGGAAGAAGGCGGCCCTTAGCGAAACGCCCCTGCAAGGTCAAGTTGTGCCCGGGTTTTTCGCGGGCCAGAGCATTGCGCGGAAAAGTGGGAGCCGGTTTTCCGCGCAACGCGATGCGGCAACAAATGCCTATAGCGGGTTACATGATTCCCGAATCACGCAACCCGCTATAGGGCATTGCCATGTCCCGTTGGCCGCTGCCCGAACCGATGATCCGCGCGCTGGCGCAGGCCCGAGCGGCCGCCGCTGCGGGTGAAGTGCCGATCGGCGCGGTGGTGGTCAAGGACGGCGCGGTGATCTCCGCCGCCCACAACGCCCCGCGCACGCTGCACGATCCGACCGCCCATGCGGAAATGCTGGCGATTCGCAGCGCAGCGGCGGCATTGGGGCAGGAACGGCTTGAAGGCTGCGAACTGTGGGTCACGCTGGAACCTTGTGCGATGTGCGCCGGGGCGATTGCCCATGCCCGGATCGCCCGGGTCTATTATGCCGCGCCCGATCCCAAAGGCGGCGCGGTGGAACACGGCGCGCGGGTGTTCGAACAGGCGCAGTGCCTGCACCGCCCCGAAGTCTATCCCGGCATCGGCGAGGCGGAGGCGGCGGAACTGCTGCGGGCGTTCTTCCGCGCCAGACGACCGACCTGATTCGCTAAAGCCCGCGCCAGATCTTCAGCGGCGCCGAATCGGCCGGGCCGAATGCCGCGCGCCGGCACGCGGTGGGATGGAACGCACGGTCATGGCAGATGCGCAGTTCGCGCAGCCAGCCATTTGCACTGGCCAACACGCCGATCTGTTCGCGCCGCAGGCCGGGATTGGCGACCATGATCTGCGTCCGCAAATCCCCCACCACCAGCCCCGGCCGGCGCGAAAGGCGGTCTGCGTCGGGCCAGTGGAACCGGTCCCACACTCGGCGGGCGATGCCCCAGTAAGCCTCGGGCGTAGTGGCCATGCAGCTGCCATGCTTGGCCCATTCATGCTCGATCAGGCGCGGCACCGGGGTGGCGCAAAGCGAGCGGCGATAGACATCGGGCGACGGCCGGGGCGTCAGCGCGCACCACTGCGGCGGCGGGCCGGACGCCGCCTCGGGCCACAGTCCGTGCAGGATGAAGCCGAACCGGCCGCTCCGCCCCGAACACTGCATCGAGGCCGGATCGCGATCATTCCGGCAGTATTCGGGCGACCAGCTTACCGCCAGCGTATAGCCGCCGATCCGGGCCTTGCGGGTCGGGCCGTCGGGCCGGGCCGGGGGCTGGGGCGCAAGGCGCTGGGGGATCGTGCATTGGTAGGCCTGCGCCAGCGCGGGGGCGGGGGCCAGCACCGCAAAGGGCAGCAGTAGCGCAGCGGCGGCCAACGCGGCTTTCAAAGCACGGCCTTCACAGCGCGGTGAAATCCAGCCCGATGTCCGCCGCCGGGGCGCTCTGGGTCAGGCGGCCGACCGAGACATAGTCGATCCCGCTGGCGGCGATCGCGGCGATGGTATCGAGCCGGACCCCGCCCGAGGCCTCGCACGGGGCGCGGCCGGCGATGAGCGCTACCGCCTCGCGCAGCAGGTCCGGCCCCATGTTGTCGAGCAGAAGGTGGTTGGCCCCGGCGGCCAGCGCCGGTTCAATCTGGTCGATCCGGTCCACCTCGCAGATGATCCGCTGGACCCCGGCGGCGCGTGCGCGGGCCACCGCCTCGGCCACTCCGCCTGCAACGGCGACGTGGTTGTCCTTGATCATCGCCGCATCCCACAGGCCCAGCCGGTGGTTCTGCGCCCCGCCGGTGCGGACGGCGTATTTTTCGAGGTGGCGCAGACCGGGGATGGTCTTGCGGGTATCGAGCAATACCGCCTTGGACCCGCCCATCGCATCGACGTATTCGCGCGTCATCGTGGCGATGCCGGACAGATGCTGCACGGTGTTGAGCGCGCTGCGTTCGGCGGTGAGCATCGCGCGCGCCTTGCCCGACAGGCGCATCAGGTCGGTCCCGGCGGGCACAACCGCGCCTTCGGGGTGGAGGAGTTCGATCTCGACCCCGGAATCGAGCGCGCGGAAAAAGGCTTCGGCCAAGGGCAGCCCGCACACGACGATCGCGTCGCGGCTGTCCATCACCCCGGCAAACCGGGCGCCCGCCGGAATCACGCTTTCGCTGGTCACGTCATGCCCGCCGCCGGGCCAGCCGATCCCGAGGTCCTCGGCCAGCGTGGCGGCGACGAAGGCGGCAAGGTTGAAACCGGGGATGGCAAAGCTAGTCATGCAATTTCCGCTGGCAATTGCGACGGGCCTAGCCGCCAGCGGTCCCGGGTCAAGCCCGGGATGACGCGGAGATCAGTGGACGAACCGCGCGACCACATCGCGGTAAGACCGGCTCACCTTCACCTGCGCGCCTGAACCCAGCACGAGGAAGCATTCGCCGTTGGTATGCGGCTTCACTTCGCGCACCTGGTTGAGGTTGACGATGGTCGAGCGGTGAACGCGCTGGAACACGCGCGGGTCGAGCCGGCGTTCCAGATCCTTCATCGTTTCGCGCAGGATCAGCGAGTTGTCGGCGGTGCGGATGCACATGTAATCGCCCGCAGCCTCGATATGCTCGATCGAATCGACATCGACGCGGAAGATCTGGCCGCGATCCTTGATATTGATCAGCTTTTCATAGCGGCCCGCGCCCATCGGCGCGGGTTGGTCATCATCGTCGGGCATCGCGTCGATCGCGTCGGGGGCGACTTCGGCCAGCACGATCTTGAGCTTTTCCGCTTCCTCGGCCGAGCGCTTCTCGGCCAGACGGGTGCGGACGCGGTCCAGCGTGTCGGCCAGCTTGTCCTCGTCGACCGGCTTCATCAGGTAGTTCACCGCGTTGGCCTCGAAGGCGCGGACCGCGTGTTCCTGATAGGCGGTAACAAACACGAACAGCGGCGGTTCGATCTCCATCACGCCTTTGACCACGCTGAAGCCATCGAAGCCAACGCCGATCCGGGCGAACCGCGCTGGCGAAATGGTGCGCAAGATGTTCACTCTCGCCGTGGCGTGGAAGATGCGTGCGGATAATCCGGCGACGGGATTTCACCGCCGGGTCGAAACCGAACGCGAACGATTTCTCTCGTTG
>JANLUV010000238.1:0-2643 GCA_031363685.1 Alphaproteobacteria bacterium
TCCTGCGGCATCCCATGGCACGCGCCTACCTTGAACAAACATCCAAGGGCGCGATCATGTCGGGCCTGAACATGGGGCGCAACGGCCTCGCCTGCACCACCGCGATCGAGGATCTGAAGGGCGATATCCGCATCACCCCGCTGCCGCACATGGAAGTGATCAAGGACCTCGTCCCCGATTTCACGCACTTCTATTCGCAGTACGCCTCAATCCGGCCGTGGCTACAAACGGTTTCGACTACGCCGTCGGGCAAGGAACGCCTGCAGTCGCCCGAACAGCGCGAAAAACTGGATGGCCTGTACGAGTGCATCCTGTGCGCCTGCTGCTCGACCGCGTGCCCCAGCTACTGGTGGAACTCCGACAAGTTCCTCGGCCCGGCGATCCTGCTGCAGGCCTATCGCTGGCTGGCCGACAGCCGCGATGAAATGACCGGTGAGCGGCTGGACGAACTCGAAGATCCGTTCCGGCTCTATCGCTGCCATACCATCATGAACTGCGCCAATGTCTGCCCCAAGGGTCTCTCGCCGGCACGCGCCATCGCCGAGATCAAGAAGATGCAGGCCGAACGTCACATCTGACGTGAGCCGGGCGCCGATTGCCAATTTCATAAGCGTACCCAGCCCGGATCATCCGGGCTGGTCGACGTTCGGGGTCGATGATCCCAGCTTGTTCAACCCGCAGGTCATGGGCGAAATGCTGGTCCGCCCCGAGGGGGACCGCAGCTGCCGGCTGCGGATGTTCCCGCTGCGGCGCCATTCCAACGTGCTCGGCTCGGTCCACGGCGGGGTGATCCTCGCCCTGATCGACATCGGCCTGTTCAGCGCGACCCGGCTGCTGCTCGAAGCCGATGCGGCCGGTTCGGTCACGCTCGACTTGTCCACCCAGTTCATCGGCGCCGGCAAGCTGGACCGGCCGCTCGATACCGTGGTCGAAGTGCTGCGCGAAACCCGCCGGCTGGTGTTCGTGCGCGGCACGGTCGAACAGGACGGCGAACTCGTCGCCGCCTACAACGGCACCATCCGCAAGCCTGGCCGAAAACCGGAAGCACCCGCATGACCGGCCTCATTGCCCGCTACGATGCACTGGTCGCGGCGGGCGAACTGCGGCCCGATGCCCAGCAGGCCGCCGCCGCCGCCCGGCTCGCCCGGCTGCAGGCCGACCTTGAAACGGCCGCGCCCGCCGCCAGCGGCGGCCTGCTGGGCAAGCTCATCGGCCGCAAGCCAGCCCCGCGCCCGCGCGGAATCTACCTGTGGGGCGGCGTCGGCCGCGGCAAGTCGATGCTGATGGACTTGTTCCACGATACGCTGGCGATCCCCGAAAAGCGCCGGGTCCACTTCCACGCCTTCATGCTCGAAGTCCACGCGGCGCTGCGCGAGGAGCGCAAGAAAGAAAGTGGCGATCCGATCCCCCCGATCGCCGCCACCCTCGCCTGCGGCCTCAAGGTCCTCGCCTTCGACGAGATGGTGGTCAACAACAGCGCCGACGCGATGATCATGAGCCGGTTGTTCACCGCCATGATCCTCAACGAAGGCGTGACCATCGTCACCACCTCGAACCGCGCGCCGTCCGAACTGTACAAGGACGGCCTCAACCGCGAGCATTTCCTCCCGTTCATCGCCCTGATCGAACGCGAACTCGATGTGATGACGCTGAACGGCCCGGTCGACTACCGGCTCGACCGGCTGGCCGGCATGGCCACCTGGCACGTGCCGCTCGGCGATGCCGCCACCGCACAGGCACGGCGGGCATTCTTCCGCCTCACCGATTACTCGCCGGACGATGCCGCGCACGTCCCCCCGGCCGAACTCGACGTCGGCGGCGGGCGCAAGCTGCATGTGCCGAAAAGCTTCAAGGGGGTTGCGGTGTTCAGTTTCAAGCGGCTCTGCGCTGAAGCGCGCGGCGCTTCCGACTATCTCGCCATCGCGCAGGCCTATCACACGGTGATTGTGGTCGGAATCCCGTGCCTGGGTCCGGACCTCCGCAACGAGACAGCGCGCTTCGTCACCCTGATCGACGCGCTCTACGAGCACCGGGTCAAACTGATCGCCACCGCCGATGCCGAACCCGAAGCGCTCTATCAGGCCGGCGCCAAAGGCAACGAGGGCGGCCGGTTCGAATTTGATCGCACGATCAGCCGGCTGATGGAAATGCAGAGCCTCGATTACCTCGCGCTCGGCCACGGCGAAGACTGACGTCCATTTGGGCCTGACCTTTCGTCCGCCCCAAAGACCTCTCGCTCCTAACCCGGTTCACGATCGCCGCCCGGCAATTGCGTTGCGAAAGTCGCCCTGCACCGGGCCGGCCCCCATTCCCCCGACACCCATTACAGGGCCACCCATCCCCGGGTCACAAAATGAAAAGCGCCCCGGCAACAGGCCGGAGCGCATTCATTGTCATGGAGGCTATTAACGCCTCACTTATTTTTTCAAGCTCAGAGCCCGGCTAATCACCGAGTCTCTCGCTCCGATAAACCCCCAAAAACGCCTATGCTTGGCATCTTCCAAACCAGGCGATCTCAGCGACTTATCAGCCGAGCAGGAACTTCCAAATCGACCAACCACTAGACATGTTAATGAGCCTCCAATGTTTGCTTGGTGACTCGACATTAACATTACCATTGATGGTTAACAAGAGTTAAATAAC